>DASPJC010000158.1:0-2063 GCA_035628815.1 Ohtaekwangia sp.
GCACTTCGCCTGTTTGACCGTCCGTTGAAGCACCTGCTCCTTAGGCTTGTATAGTTTGAATTTCTTGCGTCGCGCGTTCGCCTTTTTCCTTTTCAATCCCTCCAGGTACTTTCGCGCGATCCGCTCCACCTCCTCGAAGGAAATGTTTCCGACACAGGAAAACGCGATCTTGTCAGTTCCCAGGTGATCGCGGAAAAAGTTCAGGAAGTCGCGCTGCGTAAAGCGGTTTACGGTTTCCGGTTTCCCCAGGATATTCATGCCCATCGGATGATCCTTGTACACAATGGATTCGAACTCATCTTGCAAGGAGTCATCCGGACTGTCATGGTACATAGCCATTTCTTCCAGGATGACACCGCGCTCTTTTTCGATCTGGTAGTCGGGAAAGACCGAGTGGAATGTTATGTCGCTTAAGACGTCGACCGCACGCTCGAAGTATTCGTCGCGGACGGAAGCGTAAAACACCACCTTTTCCTTGTCGGTGTACGCGTTGAGTTCTCCGCCGATCGAGTCCAGGCTGTTGATGATATTAAATGATCGTCTTCTTTTGGTTCCTTTGAACGCCATGTGTTCCCAGAAGTGGGCTATCCCCTGGTTTTCGGGATTTTCATCACGGCTTCCGATATCGAGTATGATTCCGCAGTGCACGATCTTCGTCGTCGCCAGTTGCTGGTGCACCACGCGGATACCATTCGATAATTTGAATATTTTTATGTTTCTCATTCGTGACCCTCCTAGTATTAGATTGTCGCAAGTGCGAACACTTTTGACCGCCTCCGGGCAAGGCACTGCCTTCATTTCGCCCTTTTAATTATAATTAACAAACGATTCTAAATGGCATAACTATTGTAATTTTTTAATCGCTATGGAAACACACAAAGTAAAAACCTGCTTTACCATTACCTTCACCAACGAGCAGTATAATCGGGCCCGGCAATATGTCGATGACATGAAAAAACATCCTAATCGTGTGTTTTGGCATGGAAAAGAGGGCAAAACCGACGAGGAACTCGTTATAGAGCAAATCGCTCACCGGATCCTGTCAGGTTTTTACAATGATGACCCCTTCAATGCCAGAAAACATATTATTAAGATGGATAGTGCCGTTAATGGCCGATAAAAATAGGGTGCTGGATGCTGGTTGCTGGATCAGGTGGCGAGCCCGATATGGATCTGAAAACCAATATGTTGTGATAACCAGTTTCCCGAATTTCTTTGGCCTAGATCCGGTCCAGGATTGTTTTGATTAATCCCTCCACAATGCTGTTTGGATCCTTGGAAAACTTGTTTTTAAGGCGGTTTGCGATGATTGCGTTGGCGCTGAGCACTTCGTGGCCGAGTAGGCGCGCCATAGCGTAGTAGCCGGCCGTTTCCATTTCGAAGTTCGCCAGCCAGAAGTCCGCGGGCCGGTGGTGATAGGAATTAAGGTCATCGAGGAGCTTTGGGTATTTGATGGCTATCCGCACTGTCCGTCCCTGGGGACCGAAAAATCCAGGTGCCGTGATCGTATTGCCAACAATCATATCGGCGCCGACCTGTTTGCGCAGGGTTTCCGAACCCCTGACCACATAAGGTGTGAACGGCAATTTTACCTTTTTACGCAAATCCTCCGCTATGCTGCGCTCCGTGTCGTCCTGGCGGAGATCATAAAAGCTCATCAGGTTATCGAAGCCGACTGCGTAATCGCTCACCAGGTAGCTCCCGACGGGGATGTCCTCCTGCAGCGCGCCAGAAGTCCCGATCCGGATAATCTTCAGTTTTCGTTTCCGCGCTTTCGGCTCCCGGGTCTTCAGGTCGACATTCACCAGGGCGTCAATCTCGGTAAAAAAGATCTCGATGTTATCGGTTCCGATGCCGGTGCTGATAACCGTGATTCGTTTTCCCTTGTAAAGGCCCACCTGCGTGATAAACTCCCGGCGGTTCATCTCAAATTCAATGGAGTCGAAATGTTGGCTAATGGCATTAACCCGGCTGGGGTCTCCGACCGTCAAAACAGTTTCAGAGATATGCTTGGGAAGGAGGGCCAGGTGATAAACGCTCCCATCGCGGTTCAGAACGAGGTC
>DASPJC010000159.1:0-3154 GCA_035628815.1 Ohtaekwangia sp.
ACCGGTGGAATTTCATATCACCACTGACGCCGTTGTGATGGGTGGATATTATAACCGCGTTCCTGTTGTTACACACTTTTCGCTGCTGACCAAAAAATCCAGAATCCTTCCCGGGCTATTGAATGAAAGCGGAGACCTCGACCAAATCAAGACCTACCCCGATGGAAGCTTCGACGTCATCATCGCCGCCAAAAATTACCGCGGTCAGAAAACAATGTGGATAAAAAATTATGACGCAAATGGAGAACTGTTGCGTAACCTGGCACTCGACCCGGAAGAAAACAAAAGCCTGATCTTCGCGCGATCCCTGAAAACAACCGATAACGTGCAGATCATCGCCGGCGTGTTTGGCAGCCGGAATTCCGAGTTTTCCCGGGGACTGTTCATCGCCACCCTCGATCCCTCGGGGTTGCAGCAACTGCGCTATTACAATTTTGGTGACCTTGAAAATTTCTTCAAATACATGAAGGTCAAACGCGAACAACGCGTCCGGGAGCGGATCGAACGCAGAAAAATCAAAGGAAAGAAAACTCGCTTCAGTTACCGTTTCCTCGTGCATGAGATCGTACCGCATAACAACCAATACATCCTGCTCGGCGAAGCGTTTTCACCGCAATATAAATCGATTGACCGCGGTTACGGCAGCTTCTTTACACCTTACGGCCTCTCCGGTACCCGTATACAAAACGGGCAGATCTTTGACGGATACCATTATACGCACGCCGTGGTGATCGGCTTTGACCCCGATGGCAATATCATCTGGGATAACAGCTTCGAAATTAATGATGTGAAGACGTACACCCTCGAGCAATTTGTAAAGCTGGAGATCCGGGGAGACAAAATCATATTGTTATACCTCTTCGAAAACATGCTGCGTTCAAAAATTATCAACGGCAACGAAGTGCTGGAAGGAAAAAATATTGAATCCCTTAAATTGAATGCACCCACCGATATTGCGGTCAAAGAAAATGATAAGAACAGCCGGCTTGAATATTGGTATCGGGACTTTTTCTATGCCCATGGCATTCAGGAAATTAGTAACGCAGCGTCGGGGAAGCGGCGCGTCCAGTACATTACGAAACTGAGCTACCGGGAGTGATTCGCTTGCCTGCTGCAAACTTAAGCCCTGTAACCTGCGTTATCAGCCGTGAATTGCTATATTTGCCCATTAGTATGCAGAAAAAGCTGATCCTCGATACCGACCTACTCGATATCACCATAAGCCGCCTTTGCCAGCAATTGATCGAGATCCACGGGGATTTTTCTGAAACAGTTATCATCGGCATGCAGCCCCGCGGCATTCACGTAGCCGAAATTATTCATACCAGGCTTCAAAAAGACACTAAAAAGAAAATCCCCCTGGGATACCTGGATGCGACGTTCTACCGCGATGATTTCCGGCGGCGAGAAATCCCGGCTAAAGCCAACGAAACCCGGATCGATTTCATCATCGAAGGAAAAAAGGTTGTATTGGTTGACGACGTGTTGTTTACGGGTCGTACCATCCGCGCGGCAATGGATGCCATGATTGCCTTTGGCCGACCGGCAAAAGTGGAACTGCTGGTGTTGATCGACCGCAAATATACCCGGGAGCTTCCGGTGGCCGCTGATTACATCGGCAAGGCAGTCAACACCCTGACATCACAGCGTGTACTCGTTGAGTTGGAGGCGCAGGGTCATAAGCAAAACAAAATCTGGTTAATCAACAAGGATTAGATAGATCTATGTCAAAACTCAGTCAAAAACATTTGTTAGGCATCAAAGACATCACCCGCGAAGACATAGAATTAATTTTTGAAACCGCTGACAATTTTAAGGAGGTCATAAACCGGCCCATCAAAAGAGTACCTTCGCTGCGAGACGTTACCATTGCCAATGTTTTTTTTGAGAACTCGACACGCACCAGGCTCTCCTTTGAACTGGCTCAAAAACGACTGTCGGCCGACGTAGTCAATTTTTCGGCCTCTACCAGTTCCGTAAAAAAAGGGGAAACCCTGCTGGATACCGTCAATAACATATTGGCCATGAAGGTTGACATGATCGTCATGCGACATGCCAGTCCGGGAGCACCGCACTTCCTGGCAAAACACATCTCCGCCAACATCGTCAACGCCGGCGATGGCACCCATGAGCATCCGACCCAGGCACTGCTGGATGCATTTTCGATACGCGAGAAACTCGGTACCGTGGCCGGGAAAAAAGTCGCCATCATCGGCGATATCCTCCACTCGCGGGTAGCGTTGTCGAACATCTTCGCCCTGCGGAAACTTGGCGCGAAAGTGATGGTTTGCGGACCGCCCACATTACTCCCGAAATTTATCGGGCAGCTGGGCGTCGAAGTAGAGTTCGACATACAGAAAGCGCTGCAATGGTGCGATGTGGCAAACGTATTGCGCATTCAGCTTGAACGCCAGCAGATCAAATATTTTCCTTCGCTACGCGAATATTCCCTCTACTACGGCATCACCAAACGGATACTTGACAATTTGAAAAAACAAATCGTCATCATGCACCCGGGCCCCATTAACCGCGGGGTCGAGCTGAGCAGCGATGCCGCCGACTCCGAGCATTCCATCATTCTTGACCAGGTTGAAAATGGCGTGGCTGTCCGCATGGCTGTACTTTATCTTTTGGCCGGAAGGACTTCCTGACACGACGTTTCGAGGCGGTCCTTTTCGCCGCGTTTTTCGTAGTTTTACCCCACAACCAGATATCATGATTTACAATTCAATAATTGAAACCATTGGCAATACGCCCATGGTGAAACTGAATACCGTTTCCCGGGGCGTCGCAGGAACAGTCGTTGCGAAAGTGGAATATTTTAATCCGGGAAATTCCACGAAAGACCGGATGGCTTTAAAGATGATCGAAGATGCGGAAAAGGCCGGCTTATTAAAGCCGGGAGGAACGATCATCGAAGGCACGTCAGGTAATACGGGCATGGGACTTGCCCTCGCGGCAATTGCCAAAGGATACCGTTGCATTTTTACCATGGCCGATAAACAATCCCAGGAAAAGATCAACATCCTGAAAGCCGTGGGTGCAGAAGTCATCGTATGTCCAACGAACGTCGCACCCGATGACCCACGTTCCTATTATTCCGTCGCGCGGAAGCTTAACAAGGAAATTCCCAACTCGCTTTATCCGAACCAGT
>DASPJC010000160.1:0-8282 GCA_035628815.1 Ohtaekwangia sp.
CCTTGGCCGCATCACTCAATATATTAATGGCTTCGTACGCTTCCGATTCATGCTCAACAATGTAATAGTTGAGGTATGGCTCAAGGTAATTCTCGATCGCGACGCGATATTCTTCTGATGTCGTCAGAATGTCTGAAAGGAGGGGGGCATTCTTTGCCACTTTCTTCCGCAGGAACTTGATCGCTTCCGGGAATCCTTCGAGATTCTCGACCAGCGATTTTGTCAGGTTGAACTCGTTCTGACGCGCGTCGAGCTTCCGGCCGGTAACGTTCATTTCTTCCCGTATCATCTCAATGGTTTTTTCCATTGCGCCAATACGTTCCTGAACTTCTTCTTCTTCCTTCTTCAGTTGCTCCTGCTGTGAATTCTTCTGGCTTATTTCTTCCTGGAGGATCTTCAATTTGTTCTCGAACTCCATGACACTGGCACTTTGCTGTGTGCTGTCCGAAGCCGTTTTCTCCAGTTCCTGCTTGAAGGATGATACCTGTATTTCGCGGATCTCTACGCTCTTGTTGATCTGGAAACTTTCTTCCTGCTTCTCGCGCTGAACGCGGCGAAGCGAGTCGGCTTGCGTCTGCAATTCTGATGTGACCGTTTTCTGCTGCTCGTAGTCAGCCTTCAGATGCTCGACCTTTTGCGTTATCTCGCTGAGGATCTCCTGAGCCATGAGCTTTTCATTCTCCAGGCTCTGAATGCTGAAGCGCGCGCGCTCATTGCTTTTCCGGTCCTGTTCGATCTGGTCGCGCAGTCCTGCGGCGCGGTCGTTCAAATGCTTAAGCCGTTCGTTCTTGATCTGCTTATCGCTTTCGTACTGGCGGATCTTTGTGACGAACTCATTGATTGCTTTCTGCCGGGAACTGAGTGTCTTTTCCTTCAGGATCAGTTCGGCCTTTGCCTTCTCGATAGCGGCTTCTTTTTCAGCGATCTCGGATGCCAGTGCGATTTTCCTGTCGTTCTCTTCCTGGATCTGGTGGTTGATGGTGTTGAACTTATCTTTTTGCTTGTTGACAACAACCTTTGCCAGGTGAATGCTTTTATCCTTGTATTCTTCCTTGATCCGGTAATAATTTTCTGTTTGCTTGGCCTGCTTCTCGAGACTTTTCATGTTCTTTTCGATCTCGAACAGAAGATCCTCCACGCGCTCCAGGTCCGCATCCGTATCTTCCAGTTTCTTGAGCGTCTCTTTCTTGCGCTTTTTGAACTTTGAAATACCGGCAGCTTCTTCAAACAGCATCCGCCTGGAGTTATCCTTGTCGTTCAGCAGGTCGTCAACCATGCCCAGCTCAATGATGGCATAGGTATTCGATGCCACGCCGGTGTCGAGGAAAAGGTTTGTGATATCCTTAAGACGGCAAACAACACCGTTTAACAGGTACTCGCTTTCACCGGTACGATACAATCTCCGTGTGATGGTAATCTGGGAGTATTCGGTAGGCAGGATGTTCTTGGTATTATTGATGGTAAGAGAAACTTCGGCCATCTGCTGCGCACTACGCTGGCTGGTGCCATTGAAGATAACGTTCTCCATTTTCTCGGAACGAAGCGCACTGGTCTTCTGTTCGCCCAACACCCAACGGATAGAGTCCACGACGTTCGACTTTCCACATCCGTTCGGCCCGACAATCCCGGTGATCCCTTCATCAAAATTGATTACGACCTTGTCGGCAAAACTCTTGAAGCCTTTAATCTCCAGTTTCGCTAATTGCATGCTCTTTAAGTGGTTGTGTGTAGTTTAAAAAAACCACGCTGTTTACGGCTGTTGTCGAACGAAAGCTCCTTGTTGACAAGAGCCAGTGTTGCATTACGACAGCCCGCTTTTCCAGCGATAAGTCGGCAAAGATAAGATTCTGGTTGTGGCAATTCAAAATAAAAGCGCCGATGTTCCGGGAAGATATTTTGCGTCCGAAAACGGCAGATTTGACACTTAGTTAACTTGTGTTAGCTAATATAAGGCTCGTTTGCCCCGGGGCGTGGGAACATTTGCCCTGATGCAAGATGCGCTTGCGACAGGTCGGATTTCTAAAACAATATTCGAAGTAATTGTCCTGGCAGACAGGAGCGCGCTTTTGCGCGTGAGCGATTTTGTTTGGTTTTGGACCGTTATCCTACGTAATGATCAATGGATCAGTGCCGAAGCCATCGATTGAATAGTATTGTTTTTGACAATATTTTATATATTTGTTAATACTGAAGGACTATCAATGGACGAAAAATTCTGGATCTATATCATTATTGGTGTCATCTATCTGATCAGCCGCGTCCTGAAAAAATCCGGTGGGCAGACAGGGGAGGCACCAAAACAGGATCCGGCAAAACCCGTCAGGCGATATGAAACACCGGAGCAGCAGCGGCCTTCGGCCCCCACGGCCAAGCCCATGACGTTCGAGGAGTTGTTGCGGGAAATTTCGGCCGGAAAGACACCGCAACAGCAGGAGGTTGTTGATTACGATGACAACATACCGGAGGAAGCGCAGGACCTGGAGGAAGTTGAATACGATTACCGGAAGAAAGACCGGATCTATGATGTATATGATGAAGGAAAGCGGCAGGCATTTGCCCGGCCATCGTTGGAAGAGACCATGCGCGTTGAGGATACGGTGATGAAGTATGGTAAGTTCAAGGAATTTGAGATTGCAGAACGCAAAGTGATGAGTGGGTATCTAACTGCTTTGAAAGATCCTGACGGACTGAAGAAAGCAGTCGTTATGAGTGAAATACTGAAACGTAAATTTTGATTTTTTTGTAAAATATTACATCCAACGGGATGTCGACTTTTTAGAAGTGCTTATTTTTTGAGCTGTGTATTGTAACGCCGATCTTTAGTCGTATGTGCTGGTTACAATAATTTTTTGAAGACTATTTATGTAGTATGTGTTTTTTCAACAATTGTTAAGATGAAATTGCTTAAAGTTTTCTTTTTGGCAGCCTGTGTTTTGGTTGCCGGCAATATGTATGCCCGGTACACAGGTATCCCGCAGGATTGCGACAAAATTGAAGCGGAAACAACGTTGGAGAATACCGCCGACGGATTTCATAAGGCAACGATTAAAATTGTCAAAGGCAATACATCCTCAGCGAAGTACATATTCTGTGATGCTACCGGAAAAGTTTTGAATGAGGGGAAATTTAATGAAGGTAGTATCGGCAGACTCAGGGAAGGAAGTTATTTCTGTATCGTAACAACCCCCGACTGCTCGAAAAAAATAAGTTTTACGATTGGATGAATAGAACTTTTACTAGCCGAACCCCGCTCATGAGACGTATTCTCTTTTTCTTTATACTCAGCTGTATCAGTTTTTTTGCAGCGGGTCAGTCATTTAACTATGTCAATGGCACGCTCGATATTACGATCAATGCATTCAATCCCTGCGGCGCCAATCCTGCTATCAACAACGGTTACATTGAAATAACCATTAACGCTGCCGACGGTGGTGGCAGTACGCTTATTTTCCTTGACGGTCCCGGTGGAAATGACACCTTTAATCAATCCATCAGCCAGGGCAGCACATTTACTTTTAATGCTTCCCAAACGCTTCCCGATGGCGTGTACCAGTTTATTATCCGGGACAATGCCGGGAATTTTACCATCAACACGTTTGCTGATCCGCTGGCATATCCACCCATTATTTTGACGGACATCACATCGCCCGCGTTGTCCGAAGACATTCGAACCAATAATACGTCGTGTTTTACTCCCACAGGACAAATTCAGTCGTCTATCGCCGGTGGTTCACAGGCGCTGCCGGGTGGTGGTTCATATTCCTACACGTGGACTGCCGACAACGGATTGGCGGGGCTTCCGCTTTCAGCCACGACCGATGGCACCACGCCGCTGAATCTCGCCGCATTGCTCGGCCTGCCGGGCTTGCCCGGAGGCAGTTATACTTTGTTCGTCAAAGACAATTATTCTGTATGCTCAGACACGCGATCATTTACCATCACCGATCCATCGCCTGTCGTCCAGAATGTAACGACGCCTTCGCCGCTCAGTATCTGTGCAGGCGATAATATCACGATTACCCTCAATGCATCAGAGAATGCTCCGGTTAATTATGAAATTGTCAGAAATGGTGTCCCCAGCGGAATAAGTTTCCCGGGTACGGGAGTCGGACCTTTCGTGATGACTTTCCCCAGCGCCATCTTCGCGGATAATGACATCATTCTGGTACGCGCAACCAACGGATTTTGTAGTCCTGTGATCATGAACGGGACAGTCACGCTGGACATCAATCCATTGCCTACTATAACAGGGGTCAGTATCAACCCCGTATGTTCGGGTGAAACCACGACGGACCTCGTCTATACTTCAACAACCGGAAGCCCTAATCAATACAGCATCGACTTCGATGGAGCGGCGCAGGCTGCAGGGTTTGCAGATGTCATAAACGCAGCGCTGACGGCAAGTCCCCTTGCGATCACTGTACCGGGTGCAGCGGCGCCGGGCACGTATAATGCAACGATCACGGTCCGCAATACAGTTACGGGTTGCGGAAGCACATCGGTGCCGGTGAGCATTGTCATTAACGCGAATCCTACCATAACCGTAGGCCCTGATCCTTCGGTTTGTATTGGCAGCACTACGGCGAATTTGACATACTCGGCAACCACCGGTGCGCCCAATCAATACAGCATCGATTTTAATGGCGCTGCAGAGGCCGCTGGTTTCGTGGATGTCGCCAGCGCTGTTTTACCGGCCAGTCCGATTGTCATCACCGTTCCAGGAACAGCGACGCCTGGCACATATTCTGGAACGCTTACTGTTATCAACACCTTGACGGGGTGCCCGAGCGGTACCACGCCCATCAGCGTTACCATCAACACGACGCCAACGATCACACTGGGGGCCAATCCAGCAGTTTGCGCCGGATCCAGCCTCGCAAATCTCAGTTACTCGGCAACCACCGGCAGTCCGGATCAGTTTAGTGTAGACTACAATGCAGCGGCGGAAGCCCAGGGCTTCACGGACATCGTAAATGCAGCGCTTCCGGCGAGTCCTATCGGCCTGGCCGTTCCGGGCGGTGCGGCTGACGGTGTTTATAATGCCACGATAACCGTGAGAAACAGTGTGACCGGCTGCGTGAGTGGCGCGAGTCCTTTGACCATCACCGTGAATCCGGGTCCGACGATTACCCTCGGCTCTAATCCGGCGGTTTGTATCGGATCAACCACAGCAGACCTTACTTATTCCGCAACAACCAACAGTCCGAATCAATACAGTATAGATTTTAACGCCGCGGCAGAGGCGCAGGGATTTGCAGATATTACCAATGCGGCGCTGCCGGCAAATCCTATCGTTATTAATATCCCGGGTGCTGCAGTGGCCGGGACTTATAACGCGACAATAGTTGTTCACAATACAGTCACGGGCTGCTCAAGCGCCCCGGCTAACATCAGCGTAACCCTTAATGCAGACCCGACCATTAC
Source organism: Ohtaekwangia sp. (assembly GCA_035628815.1). Taxonomy (GTDB): domain Bacteria; phylum Bacteroidota; class Bacteroidia; order Cytophagales; family Cyclobacteriaceae; genus Ohtaekwangia. Next base: position 5,425 of record DASPJC010000160.1, read on the forward strand.
ACTGGGCCCAAGCCCTTCGGTCTGTGTGGGAAGCACAACGGCGAACCTTGCTTACACTGCTACAACCGGAAGTCCCGACCGTTATAGTATCAACTTTGATGCAGCGGCCGAAGCTGCCGGATTTACCGACGTTTCGAATGTCGTATTACCCGCCAGTCCCATTGCTATCACCGTCCCCGGTGCCGGTGCGCCTGGAACATATAATGCAATGCTGACGGTAACAAACAGTGTATTGGGCTGCGGAAGTGCCAGTATGCCGATCACCATTACGATCAATGCCGTACCGACGATTACCCTCGGAGTAAATCCGGCGGTATGCCAGGGAACAACGGTTGCTAACCTGACCTATACAGCCATTACGGGCAGTCCCAACGAGTATAGTATTGACTTTAACGCTGCGGCGGAAGCACAGGGCTTTGTGGACGTTGTAAATGCTCCGTTGCCTGCAAGCCCGATCGTGATAGCGGTTCCTCCTGGTGCAAGCCCTGTACTGTACTCATATGTGGTTACGGTTAGAAACAGCGTCACAGGCTGTGTGAGCGCGAACACCGCGAAGCAGCTCCGGGTCAACCCCAATCCGACTATAACACTGGGACCTAATCCCTCAATTTGCCAGGGCAGTACGACGGCAAACCTCACTTACACGACCACCACAGGTGCCCCCAATCGCTACAGTATCGACTTTGATGCCGCGGCTGAAGCGGCTGGCTTTACAGATATTGTCAGTGCGGTATTACCGGTCAGTCCGATATCGATTGCCATTCCGGGTGGGGCAGGACCAGGGACATACAATGCAAATCTTTCTGTGCTGAGAACGACCACCACCTGCTCCAGCGTTTTGTCCCCGATAACCATTTCAATCGTCGCAGAACCGACGATTACGCCCGGCCTTAATCCAACCGTTTGTGCAGGCGCCACAGCAGCAAATCTTCCTTACTCCGCGACCAGTGGAAGTCCGGATCAGTTCAGCATTGATTTTAATGCTGCTGCAGAAGCGCAGGGTTTTGTCGATGTGGTAAACGCAGCGTTGCCTGCCAGCCCTATCGTTATTACGGTCCCGGGCGGTGCTGTTGCCGGCGTTTACAACGCAACGCTTACCGTGCGCAACAGCGGCGCGGGATGTACGGGCAGTGCGCAACCCGTCTCTGTAACCGTTGATCCTGCACCGGCAATCACGCCCGGATCGAATCCATCGGTTTGCCTGGGAAGCCTGTCTGCCAACCTTTCATATACTGCAACGGGCACGCCGGACCGGTATAATCTTGATTTTGATGCTGCGGCGGAAGCTGCAGGGTTCACCGATATCACCAATACGCCGCTTTCCGCCAGTCCCATCGTAATCACCATCCCAGGTGCCGCAACGGCAGGCACCTATACGGCAACATTGACCGTTTCGAATACAGTGACGGGATGCAGCGGTAGTAGTTTGCCGGTTACGGTTACCCTTGTTCCCGCACCGACAATCACCCTGGGACTCAGTCCGTCGGTCTGCACAGGAAGTGCATCCGCTAACCTTACCTATACGGCGACCACGGGAAGTCCTGATCAGTTTTCTATCGATTTCGATGCCGCAGCTGAAGCTGTAGGATTTGCGGATATCGTCAATGCACCATTGACCACCAGCCCTATCGTTATTGCGGTTCCCGGTGCAGCGACGGCAGGTACCTACAATGGTACCATCACAGTGCATAACACCACAGCAGGATGCAGTAGTACAGCTACTGCCGTCAGCGTAATTGTGACTGATACGCCGACCATCACGATTGGGCCCAATCCCACGGTTTGTTCGGGCAGCATCACGGCAAACCTGACTTATTCGGCGACAACGGGTGCCGCCGATCAATATAGTCTTGACTTTAACGCCGCTGCGGAAGCCGCAGGTTTTGCCGACATCGTGAATGCCCCGATAACCGCGAGTCCGCTCGTAATCGTTGTCCCCGGCGCCGCGCCCAATGGCACTTATTCTGCCAGTCTCACGGTCAGGAATAGTGCGGCAGGTTGTAGCAGTTCGGCCAGTGTCGTAAGCGTGACGATCCTGAGCAACCCTTCCATTACGTTAGGCCCTAACCCTTCCGTATGCGTGGGCAGCACAACAGCGGACATTGGCTACACGTCGACCGCCGGCGCGCCGGATCAGTTCAGTCTTGATTTCGATGCTGCCGCGGAAGCCGCCGGATTTGCAGATATTACTAATGCCCCATTACCCGCCAGCCCCATTGTTGTGAATATTCCTGGCGCCGCCGTTGCAGGTGTCTACAACGCTTCAATTATTGTTTCGAATAGTGGGGCGGGTTGCTCCAGTGGGCCGTCGCCCGTGACAATCACGATCGATGATGCCGCGACAATTACGCTCGGCGCGAATCCGTCAGTCTGTAGCGGTGATACGCTTGCCGATCTCGCGTATACGTCGGTCACCGGCGGTGTCGACCTTTACAGCATAAACTTTGACGCCGCCGCCGAAGCGCAGGGATTTGCCGACGTCGTCGATGTCGCTTTCACGGGTTCGCCTTTACAAATAAGTGTACCGGCTTCGACAGCCGGAATATTTAATGGTGTCATAACCGTTCGCAATAGTGCTTCGGGCTGCTTCAGCGCCGGCGATGCGTTCACGGTTGAAATACTGGATGTGCCTTCCATCACCCCAGGACCCGACCCGGTCGTTTGTGTTGGTATGACGTTTGGCGATTTGACTTACGCCGCAGCGACGGGCAGTCCGGATCAGTATAGTATTGATTTTAACGCGGCAGCGGAAGCACAGGGCTTCGTGGACATCACCAACGCGGCATTACCGGTATCACCGATTCAGATCGCCATCCCAGGCGGGGCGACCGCCGGTATTTATGACGCGGTGTTAACGG
>DASPJC010000161.1:0-5534 GCA_035628815.1 Ohtaekwangia sp.
TTACAAGACCTGCGCTGAAAGCGGCTTTGCGTTTTTGAAGGACCGGATGTGGGATAAAACCTATGGCGGCTTTTACGGCCTGGTCGACCGGCAGGGGAACGTCAAGGCACCCGAAGGCGCGGAGAAGACGGCCTATGGCAACGCGTTCGCCATGTATGGACTCGCGGCTCACTACGGCGCTTTTGGTGATACCGCCGCACTGCACCTGGCCCAGAAAACATTCCGCTGGCTGGAAGATCATAGCCATGACCCTGTACACAGGGGATATCATCAACACCTTCATCGCAATGGCTCACAGACCCTGCGCGACCAGGGACAACCCACCACATCGGAAGTCGGTTACAAGGACCAGAACAGTTCCATCCATTTGCTCGAGGCCCTTACAGAGCTTTACAGCGTATGGCCCGACCCCTTGGTAAGGGAGCGGCTGCTTGAAATGTTAACGCTTGTTCGCGATACCATTGTCACAGAAAAAGGATATATGATGCTGTTCTTCCAGCCAGACTGGACTCCGGTATCGTTTCGCGATTCTTCCGCCGAGGTTATCGAAAGGCATCACGGTTTGGACCACGTCTCGTTCGGGCATGATGTAGAGACGGCGTATCTCATGCTGGAAGCGTCCCACGTCGCCGGCCTCGGCCACGATACGGTCACCTTGAATGTGGCCAAGAAAATGGTCGATCATGCCCTTGACAACGGATGGGACACCAAGGCCGGAGGTTTTTATGACGAGGGATATTACTTCCCGGGTAAGGAAGGTATCACCATTACAAGAGATTCCAAGAACTGGTGGGCCCAGGCAGAGGGTCTGAATACATTGTTGCTCATGGCTGATCTTTTTCCCGAAGATGAAAAACAGTATTTCCAAAAATTCCGGACGATGTGGAATTATATCGATACCTACCTGATCGATCACGAGCATGGCGAGTGGTACCAGGGCGGCCTGGACAAAGAACCCGGTCAGAAGACCCGTTTAAAAGCGCACATCTGGAAAGCTTCCTACCACCAGTACCGGTCACTGGCAAATTGCATTGTGCGTCTCCGCAGTATGGCGACAGACAAACCGTAGCCGCGCATCACGCTCTTCATTTCTCCCACTTTGGAAATGAGTGGTACACTTTATCATGGCATTTCATTTTCAGTAATCAGATTGGAAAAACAAAAATCATGAAAAAGGTATACTACAAGGGCGTCGCCTATGATTACAAAGCCGTCGATATTGGCGGAAAAAGACAGTATTCGTTGTATGAAGATGATCACTTGGTGCATTTTGTTGAGGAAGATGAGCTTGACAAGAAATCAATGGTCACCATGATCCTTGATGCATATTATAAAACCGTCGGAACGTCTTCGGCATACGAAAGCAGTTTGTAGAACTATATCCACAATTTGTTCGTGGTCCGCGTATACTGCCGGTCGGATGGTGGATACTGCGCTTTCCGGTGTCAAATAAAAAAAACTCCATGAAAAAGTTACTTGTTCCCACTGATCTTACACCCATTGCAGAGCTGGGTCTTAAGCTCGCCGTGGAAATTGCCAGGCGATCACAGGCTATCATCAGTCTTGTAAACTTTACCCGCCATCCTTTTGGACGAACGTTCACCGCAATGGGAGACGTTAACCTCAAAGTGGATGAAGAAGGTACCCTGTACACGTTACAACTGTTGCAGGCGACGAAAGCGAAACTGCAGGCACTGGCCGACCAGTATCGCGCGTCCGGCGTCAATATCGAATTTTCAGTGGTTGATGACGAACTGAAAAATGGCGTCGACGAATATCTGCAGCGTGAGGAGATCGACCTTATTGTTATGGGAACATCTGGTGAAGAAAACGCCACGGAACTCTTCAAGGGCAATCATACCGAACAGGTTATCAAGGTGTCATCGTGCCCGGTACTTTCCGTTCGCGATGGCTTTATCATTGAGAATTTCAGCAACATGGTGGTCGCCGTGAATGTGATAGAAGACAACCAGGTTGCACAGGGACTGAGCACCTTACGACGCCTCGCGGAATGCTTCGACGCCCATATTCACCTCGTTCACATACATGATAGCGCTTCCGATTCGCCTCCCATCCTGGAGGAGTATTTTGTCAAGATGGCCCAGGCAGCGGGACTCAAACACTACTTCATCACGATACTGGAAGCCGATGACCCGGCGGAAGCGATCATTGCATTTTCGCGCGATGTGCGTGCCGGACTTATCGCGGTGATCAAAAACAGCAGGGACGGCCTCTTCAGGATCTTCTCTAACCATTTTTCGGACCGGTTAGTAAAGGAAGTGGGTCGGCCTGTATTCACCTATAATTTACAGAACGCGCCGGAGGAAGTATAATGCGGAAGGGAAAAAAAAGATGCAGGTAAGGAGGCTAGCCTAAAAAACCCTGCATCTCTTCATCAAAGAATTCATTCCGTCGGTCTACGGAAGCAACTTGCGAACGTTGTTTTTCCGTATTCTTCCCTTGATATGAACAACAATATCAATGGTCAGTCCAACGGCCGTACAGGCACCAACAAAAATAAAAAATAGTCCGCCCGATTCGTGGCGGGATAGTTGTTGGAAACCCATAAAAAGTACGGTTGCTACTGCGAGTAGAGCAAGACTAAAAATTTTAATATTCCTCATAACACATCAGGTGATTGGGCTCACAAGATTACGTCAGCATCGTTAAAGAATTTTGAAAAGTTGATGCAAGATATTACACCATTAATGTTAATTCGGAAAAGCGTGTAACATGGCCCTTTAACGGCTGCCAGTCTGGTTTGTGGGGAGCATTCCGAGTTTAAGTCCCGGTTCAAAATTGCTGACCTGCGTATCCAAATCTTTGAGGGGCTGAATATGGAATGGTGGAATGATCATTCCCGGGTCCGGCGATCTGACTGAAGTTTGCCGCAGCCTCCACCGGAAGGGTGTGGTGATAAAAAGTAGTCGTGTACGTGTGCAATAAGAATATGGTTAACGCCTGCGCTAGCGGGTGTACGTTTTGAGCAACGCCGCGACGTCGTCAATGGCTTCCGAGTAGGTTTCGTAGATCTTGATCTTAAGATTTTCGTCCACCGAGGGAAAATATTCTTTTTTGCCGTCCTGGTTCTGAACGCTCAGGAAAACCCAGAAGCCGCTTCGCGCAGGGATGTTTAACAATTTGTGCAGGAATCCATCGATGTTATAGACTACAATATCGATGAGGAAATTATCGAATTTTATGGATGCCATGGTAAGTTGTTTTGACTAGTTAAAGTCTAAATCCATGCCATAACGCCCACCGACCGCTATGCGCATTGTGAGCGCACGGCAAACATACGACTGTAGAAATTGTCTACATCTTTTCTACACTCGCGGTGTCATCCTCAGGGCTTGAGAATCTTTGTTGACACCTGTCTGCGGTTTTGCCGTACTACAACCACGTACAAACCCGACGGTAATTCGCTGATATTGATCACGGCATTGCCGGTGTGATTCTCACGTAACAAAGACTTGCCCGCTGCATTGATAATGTTTACCTGATATTTTCCCGGATGGTGATTTTTGATCGTTATCAGTCCCGTGGCGGGGTTAGGATAGACGACCACAGAAGATGCATCGTCTTCAACACCGGTAACGATCGTCGTGGTTTTGATGAATCTTGACAGCAGGCGAATATAGTTGAGCTGATAGCCATTGCTGTTCTCGGTTACAGACCAGGAGTTCAGCGGCCACGAGGTATTGAAATCCTTATATGACTTTTGCCTGGGCTGACCTTTCGGTGGTGACAGCGGTTCTGAATTACAGACCGCATTCGAGCCACCACATCCTGACGGACAGCATCCATCCCAATCGTATGATGGGTTCGGACCGCCGGTCACAAATCCGGGTGCGGGTCCATACGTTGACGTTCCTACGCGATCCCACTTGGCGCTCCCGTTGCTGAACCAGGTATGATAAAATTCATTCACGCTGTTTTCTGCGCCGTACGCATACATGTTCGACAAATAAACCATGTTCAGGGGATTCACGCCGTGCAGGTAGTGAATGAAACCTTCAGCTGCTTTTCTGGCGTCTTCTTCTTTTGAAGGATCAATGTTATACGTAATGATATCCATGAACATCAAACCCTGACTTGACTTGGTTGAGTTGCTGCCCCAGGTATAGTCGGCGATGTGCGCCCGGTACGGATCTTTCGCGCCGGTGAAAGCCGGAAGGTTTTCCGCGCCGGAATTCATTGTGTTCTTGTACACAGCCTTGATGTCGTTCACGACACTTTCAGTCGCGCCATCCAGCGTCGTATAGTGGAGCAGTGTTTCCTGGTTGGTAGTCTCGAAGGGGTATGCGAAATTCCATTGCATTAAATGAACTTCGTTGTAATGGGCATCGAAGTAGTCCCGGTAACTGGTTTCTCCGGTAACATCGAATAAAAAACAGGCTGCTTCAAGCTTGATGACGTCGCGATTGTAAAAGTAATCCGCATCGTTGCCCAGCCCTGGTTCCTGCTGGCCCGCACCCAGTCCACTTGTTCCTGATCCGCTGTCATTATTGTAAAAGCGAACTTCCGGATTTTCTTCTGCCCAGTTCCACGCTTTCTCTGCTGCGGTTTTCAATGTTGTTGCATAATCGTTCATGCCGATGGATGCATATACCCCGGATGCGATGGCAAATGCAGCGGCCGTATTTAATGTTGCGGTAGTACTCGCGGTGCCGTAAAGGCTCGGACCTGTTGCCGCGGAGGGCGGGCTGGCGTGTGACAAGCCGACAATGCTGAGCACGCTCCCATCGTCCTGCTGCATGCGCAGCAAATGGTCGATACCCCATTTTGCTTCATCCAGCAGATCAGGTGTTCCATTCCCGGATTCAGGAATGTTATAATTGTCGCCCCAGGCTTCAGGTGCTTCCAGATAGGCACGCATAAAGTCTACCACGTAATTCGCTGTCCAGTTCGTGTATTTATTGTAATCACCGGCATCATACCAACCGCCTGAAAGGTCTTTTTCAGTGGAGGCGTCGCCGGTTTTGTTGTATTGTCTCGCATTTTTATCCTGAAGCGGTTTGATATGGCTGGCACCATCGGCCCACGCCGTACCCGCAAATTGCGCATCCTTGGCAAAACCCGCGCGTTGATAGAAAAAGGTCCGGACTGCTTCCCGCAACACAATCGTATAAACGTCTTCAGCAATCCTGAAGTCATACGACTTTTTATTTTGGCTGACATCCAGAACGTAATAAGTTCCTGGCGTTGTAACGCTGGAAAAGTCGAACCACCACGCCTTATCGCCGGAAGAAGCATCCGTGGTGCCGGTTTTCCATGCCACAGGGCTGCCGGTCACAACGTGGTCACCGGACGACTTTTCAACGAGGGCATACGTGTCGCCCGGGCTGAACGATTCGGCCGCGTCAAACCCTGTCTGCGGGTCGCGGATGACGGCCATTTTCTGCGATTCCGGCAGATATCCGAACTGGTCTACGGTAATGTATTTGGAGACCTCCTGCGCACCGGCGGTTCCGCAGAGGCACACCGTTGTGTAAAAAATGAAAGCGCACGTACGGGTAAAAGTAAAGTTCATA
>DASPJC010000162.1:0-3327 GCA_035628815.1 Ohtaekwangia sp.
GCCACCGACCCACACGCCAGTGACAAGATTGTGCGTTACACCCATATACCATCCGTCGGACGCATTGTTTGTTGTACCCGTTTTTCCGCCGATTTCATTATCGACTTTAAGGTCGTGCGGCAAGCCGATAGAAGTACCCCCGCTTTCCTCTACGCCGCCCCGCAGCATATAGATCATCTTGTATGCGGTTTGTTCGCTGATCGCCTGGATCCGCTTGGGAACAAAATTCTGAATGACGTTGCCGTTCTTGTCTTCAATACGGGTAATGTAATATGGTTCGATGGCCATGCCCAAATTGACAAACGTGCAATAAGCGCCCACCATTTCGTACAGCGAAACATCACTTACACCGAGGCAGATAGAAGGAACGGCATCCAGCTTGCTCTTGATGCCCACACGGTGCGCGAAATCCACAACGTTTTTCGGCTGTACTTTTTCCACGAGCTGTGCCGTGATCGAATTGATCGACTGCGCCATGGCCTGGCGGATATTCATACGCTCACCGGTTCCATACGTTCCGTCTGCATTCGGAGGAGTCCATGTACCACCCGACACTTTGATTGTCGGTGAAATATCAAAATATTCCTGGCAGGGCGAGTATCCATCCTCGATGGCTTTGCCATAGACAAATGGTTTGAAGGTTGAGCCCGGTTGGCGGGTCGACTGACGCACGTGATCGTATTTGAAATATTTGTGGTCAAGGCCGCCCACCCACGCCTTGATCTCACCCGTGCGCGGATCCATTGACATTATGCCACTTTGTAGAAAGCGGTTATAGTAATTCAGGGAGTCCATCGAACTGAATAAAGTATCTCTTTCGCCTTTCCAGCTGAACACGGTCATTTTTTTCTTCAGGTTCAACATGATGTCGACAGAGTCTGAATCGGATCCATAACGGTTAACCAGGTTGCGGTACGTTTCCGTTCTTTTGATCTTCTTCTGTAAAAAGTTTTTGATTTCGGTGTTCGTTTCATCATCCGTCCATGGATTGCGGTTTCTCAGCTTCCATTGCTGGTTGAACTCCGCCTGAAGCTTGGCCATGTGGTCCGCCATCGCTTCCTCTGCATATTGCTGCATCCGGCTATCGATGGTCGTATAGATTTTCAAACCGGATTCCCACAGGTCGTACCCGTGCTCCTTGCACCAGGCCATGAGATCGTTTCTCAGGACGTTCCGGAAGTACGTCGCAAGTCCGCGGTTCTGGTTCTGGACAGCGAAACGAAGCTCGATCGGAAGTACCTTCAGCGAGTCGTACTGCTGGCGCGTGATATACTTGTAGTTATACAGCTTATACAGCACCTCATTGCGTTTACTCAGCGCCGCTTCGGGGTGTAAGTTGGGATTGTATCGCGACGGGTTTTGGAGCATGCCGACAAATACTGCAGATTCCTGGAGGTTCAGACTATCCGGCTGCTTGTTGAAATAAGTCTCGGAAGCCACCTTGATACCGTAGGCATTGCTGCTGAACTCCGTCGTATTAAGATACATCGTAATGATTTCCTCCTTGGTGAAATTCCGCTCCAGGTGAACGGAGATGATCCATTCTTTCGTCTTCTGCACAATGCGCTTCGGAAGCCTGCCGAGCTTCGAAAGATGGCCGTCCATTTCGGGGTTCAGCGTGTAAAGGTTCTTTGCCAATTGCTGGGTGATCGTACTTCCTCCGCCCGCGGGATCGAACGTTATGAGCCCCCAGAACACGCGGATGTATGACCAGAAATCCATTCCGGAATGATCATGAAAACGGCGGTCTTCCGACAACAACAGGGTGCTGACGAGGTTCGGCGACAGTTGTTCATACGTAACCTGGCTGCGGTTGTAGCGGAAATAGCGGCCAAGCGAAACGCCGTCCGCAGAAATCAGTTCCGAGGACAGATCGTTCTCGGGGTTCTCAATCGCGCGCAGGCTCGGCATCCCGCCGAACAATCCGAACAGGTCGATCTTAACGGAATAGATATAAATCGGAAACGCTATAATAAAGCATAGAAACAGTATCCAGATGCCCTTGATCACCTTTTTAAACCAGGGTCGCTGGATCAGCAAAACGTTATTGAATTTCCGGCGGGTAGTTTTTTTCAAAGAATTTGAGGTATTCATCCAGACCTTTTGTTCTGTAAAAGATATCGAAATTGTCTTTTGTAATTACAAAGGTATTGAATTTATGGTTCCGTAATTCGCCGAGCGCCGGTAGCTTGTCGTTGAATGTTTCAATGTAGGCCATGGCCTGTCTCACCTGCGGGAGATCCGCAACCAGCGTCAGTGTATATTCGTCGTTCAATACGAGGTTGCTGGTCTTCAGCTGCAGTTCCTTAAAATTTGCCTGGTTGAATTTCTCGAGCGCGGCAACGGCGGTGTTGTTCAATTTTTCTTCAATCCGGTATACCATCACAAAATAGTGCGGTTCGTTCAGCGATTGGATAAAACGGATACCTTTTTGCTTTTCCTGCGTTTGCTGAAAATTGCGGGAAGTGGCGAGCAGTTTCTTGGCGTAATCAGCCAGGGGTTCCGTTGGATATTTCGCGATGAACTGATCAAGCAAAAACTGGTACTGGTTGATATTTTCGGTTTCGCCGACGATCAGGATCTTTAATAGCTCCAACGTAGGAACAAAAGTGGTCTGGCCCAGTTTGATAGCTTCGTCGATGGTCTGGGTGGCGGAATCATAATCCTGATTCTTGTAAAGCTCATAGGCGGTCTTGTAAATGACTTTTTGTTTTTCGATCGCCAGGCTTGACTCGGCGAGGTAATTTGGATTGAGCAGGATTTTCGTAAAGGTCGACGCCGGGTATTGTTCCTTGAGCTTTCCTGCGAAAAATTCTGCCTTGCCGGGATCACTGTCTTTGAAGATCAGGTAAAGCTTGTAAAGAACCTCGGGCTCATGTTCGTTGCCGGGGAAACGTCGCAACAACGTCGTATAGGAGCTGACAGCATTGTCCTTTTCCTGTAGCTTGAAGTAATAGATGTCTCCAAGGTTGAAATAGGCCGTTTCAATTTTCTTGAGTGCTTCGTCACGTTGCTCCTGTGTTCTCGGGATTTGCTTGCTGATACGGTCAAACTCGACAGCCACCGGATCGGCCGGAACTCCCGCATCGGCAACAGGTTCGTCAGGATTTGGCGCTGCCGGATCATCGTTCGCCGACCGGGTCGCGGTGTTCAGGGTCGACCGCAGCGAGCGCCGCCAGTTGTCCTCCAGCGGGACGTCACCCCATACCCGCTTGAATTCACTTTGCCCAAGCGACATGGCCGAAGGGTTGCCAAAATACCAGTCTACCGCGTCTTCGCCTTCTTCATCGCCGGTAGCAAACACATTGGGCGTGTTGGATTCGATCT
>DASPJC010000163.1:0-6987 GCA_035628815.1 Ohtaekwangia sp.
ATTTCAGCGACTAAATTACCGGTAGGTGAGGCATTTCACCCCACCTGGGTAATTTGGCGCATTTCACTGAACAGCATAAGCCGGGCTGGTTGCAGGAAGCGCCTTTTTAACTGGCATGGATAGTGCAATCAGAAGCGTAAACGTTATAATGATGGAGAAGAGGATGTTTATTACAATCAGCGATTACGAAAGAATCCGTGAAGTCACCGACGATAGCTGGAAAGGCAAGAACCCGGAAGTGATCGACCGTTTAATGGAAAATCTGAAATCAGCAAAGGTGCTGCCACCGGGCAATATCTCAGGCAATATCGTCACGATGAATTCATGCGTCATGCTCAAGAACGTCTCCACCGGCCAGCAGGCTGACATAACGGTGACGTATCCGCACGATGCCGACAACATGCAGCGGAAAGTATCTGTGTTCAGCCCGATAGGCTCGGCATTGCTGGGATGTCAGGTGGGCGATATCGTATCGTGGAAAGTACCGCATGGTCTTGGAAAATTTCAGATCGTTAAAATTAAATATCAGCCTGAGGCTGCGGGGGATTATCACTTATGATGAAAATGGCATGGCGAACATTCTGGATAGTGGCACTGGTCTACGGCGGCTATGCCGTGTATGCGGCGGAAAACAGCGTAGGGTAGGATTAGTGCTGGTCGTTAAATGTCAACATGAACATGAATAAAATGCTGGAATACTGCAAAACCGTTTTGCAGAAAATAAGTTTTAACAGATCGCTTTTTATGAAAGAATACCGGAAGTCATTCAGATACCTCGACAAAGAGCATCACCACGAACTGAAATTGTGGTTGCGAAGGAACGTGGTGAAGTAAATAGAATGGCTCGGAAATCTTGAACGCCTGCCGTCGCTGAATTGCAATGGCAGGCGTTCTTATTGAGAGGGTCCTGCATGCAGCAATGGTGGATTAATGCTGTCAAATGATCCGGCGTACTTATGTCACGAGATATCCACTTTCTTTTTTGCAGCAACAGACCTGTAGATTGCCTCGACCACCCGGATGTCTTTAAGACCTTCCTCTCCCGGAACCAGCACGGGTTTATTGTCCAGGATCGCACGGGCATCGTCGTCCATCTGTTTTGCCTGCTGGTTTGGTATTGTTGCATTCAGGATAATACCATCACTTGTTTCACCCCGGATGCCGCTGTAGGAAGAGAACGGTGAAAGCTTGTACCATCCCTTCGCGAAGTTTGCCTGCATGTCGTTCATACCCTTGCCAAAGCTGGTTTCACAGGAAGCCGTCACACCGCCCGGAAAGTCAAGCTGAAAAACCATGGTCTCATCCACTTCTTTGTAGATCTCCGGCCGCGTGGTGGACTGCTGTGCATGAACCGCGATCGGCTCCAGGCCCGTAGCATAGCGCGTTGCGTTTAAAGGATAGACACCCATGTCATACATTGCGCCACCGCCGAGACTTTTGGTTTGCTTCCAGTGATTGGTCCTGTTGTCGGTATACCCTGCAGCCGCGGTAACGGTCGTTGGTTTCCCATACGTCAATTCTTTTCTGAACTGGATGATCCGTTGCGTATTCGGTTCGTGGTGCATGCGGTAACCAATACTCAGCCTGACTTTGTTTTTGTTCGCCGCATCGATCATACTTTGGCACTCGGCCACGGTCATCGCCATGGGTTTTTCGCACCATACATGTTTCCCGGCACTGGCCGCACGAATGGAATATTCTGCGTGCATGGACGGTGGAAGTACAATATAAATCACATCGATGGCATCGTTGTTCGCGATCGAATCGAAGTTGTCGTAGTTGTAAATGTTCTTGTCGGGGATCCTATATTGCGCTTTCCATTTTTCAGCTTTGGCGGGTGTACCGGTAACAATACCGCGCAACGTACAGTGTTCCGTTAATTGCAGCGCGGGCGCGAGGAGGTCGGTGCTGTAATAGCCGAGTCCCACGAGGGCAATCCCAAGTTTGCGCTGTTGAGGGATGAGTATATTGCCAAAGGCATGCTGGCTGAGGGCCAGTGCCCCAAGACCTGCGGCAGTCTGTCCGATGAATTTTCTCCTGTTTACCATGCTTGATCAGTTAAGTTCGTGGCACTTGCGATAAAGCTCAATTTAGTGGCATTTATCCAAATCTCAAACGGCGGCAGGTTTAAGGTTTCGGGTTCAAAGTTTAAGGTTGAAGGTTTAACCCTGCAGGGATTGGACAAATTATACTAGAAGCACTGCCGTTATACCGGATCGCCTGACCGAAACTTTAAACCCGTAACCCTAAACCCGAAACCAGAAACTCTAAACCCGAGACCCGAAACCCAAAACTTAAACCCCGCCCTGTTTTTCCTTGAAAAAAAATCTTATTTTCAAAAGATAATTTAACCTGACCTTAACCTTCATGCTGGATCCTACCAAACTTGAGCACTTCCGTAACCTCGTTTCCCTTTCCGCTGCTGATGGCAAAATTGAAGAAGTAGAGCGGATCGCTTTGTCCAAGATTGCATTCGAGCGGGGCATCCCACTGGAGCGGCTGAACGTAATGCTGAAACGCGCCTCGGAATACGTCTACCTTATTCCGCAGAACCACAAGGAACGTGAAAAACAGTTGCAGGAAATGATTGATCTCGCGCTGGCCGATGGCGACTTTGCGCCCGCGGAACTTGAACTGATCACTATGGTGGCCGATAAACTTGGTTTCACCAAGGAAGAACTGGCCCAGTTCATCAAAGGATTCAAAGCGTAATTCAAAGTTTAAGTTAGGATCTTTCTGTTTTACACCTGGTTACCCGATCGTCAAGAATTCCGAGGTTATCCTTGCAAAACTTGAACCCCGGACCTGTAACCTGTAACCATAGCATCAGATGAGCGAAGACGCCTATAACGCATACTCTTTTCTGCTGGACCGCACCGCCCGGCGGGTCAAGCAGTACGCGCAGCAACGGTTCAAGGAGATGGGATTCAATATCACGGTGGATCAATGGCTGGTGATGAAACACCTCTACGAAAATGAGGCGATGAAGCAAAATGAACTTGCCGAGCTCATTTTTAAAGACAACCCAACGCTTACGCGCATTGTCGACCTGCTCTGTAAAAAAGGGCTTACCGAACGCAAACCTCATCCCGATGACAGGCGGAGTTTCATTGTTTCCCTTACCCGGGAGGGCATCAAAAAGGTCGAGCAACTCAAACCAAAGATCCGCGACGTAAGATTCAAGGCATGGGAGGGACTCTCCGAACGGGATTTCAGCCAGTTCAAACGGATTCTGAATACAATCTACAAGAACCTTGGTTAAAAACGGGAAGGCGCGCAACTAAAATTGCTGTTAATTAGTTGTTATACTAATTATATTGATGCTAACTTTAAGCATGCAAACAAGACGCCGACACTATGGAACGCATTGAAACAGACATCGCTATTATCGGGGCCGGCCCCGTTGGTTTATTTGCCGTCTTTGAAGCCGGTCTCCTCAAAATGCGCTGCCATCTCATCGATGCTTTGCCCCAGATCGGCGGGCAGCTGACAGAAATCTATCCTAAAAAACCCATCTACGATATTCCCGGGTTGCCCGAGATCAATGCCCAGGACCTGGTCGAAAATCTCCGGCAGCAGATCGCGCCCTTTAAACCGACGTTCACATTAGGTGAAAGAGTGGATGGATTAACGCGCCAGGCAGATGGAAGCTTCATCCTGACAACGTCCGATGCGACTACCGTACATTGCAAAGTGGTTGTCATCGCCGGCGGCCTTGGGTGCTTCGAACCACGGAAACCGGAGATCCAAGACCTTGAACGTTACGAAGGACGCGGGGTATCCTACATGATCAAAGACCCGGAGACTTTCCGCAACAAGCGCGTGGTGATCGCGGGTGGGGGAGATTCCGCGCTGGACTGGACCATATACCTTTCCGGGGTGGCGGAAAAAGTAACGCTCATTCATCGGAACGAATCGTTCCGCGGCGCACCCGACTCTGCAGAGAAGGTGTTCCTTCTGGCCCGGGAAGGAAAGATCGATCTGATGCTCGCGACAAACCTGCAAGCCGTGCAGGGCAATGGCGTCCTGAACGCCGTCGCTTTCACTGACCGGAATAAACAACCCGGGCAAATCGACGCGGACTATTTAATTCCCCTGTTCGGGTTGAGTCCCAGGCTCGGGCCGATCGCAGGATGGGGACTGAGCCTGGACAAGAACGCGATCCAGGTTAACACATTAGACTATGCGACCAACGTGAGCGGTGTCTACGCCATTGGCGACATCAATACCTATCCCGGGAAACTGAAGTTGATCCTCTGCGGCTTTCACGAAGCTGCGCTCATGGCACAGAGCGCTTTTAAGTTTGTTTATCCCGACCAGAAACTGAGCTTCAAATACACGACCGTAAACGGCGTAAATGCTTTTTAAAAATGATCACTTTCCAGGTACAGGACCGGCAGGGCGATAGACGGACGATTGAGGTTCCGGAAGATATTAACTTAACGCTGATGGAAGTCCTGAAGGCTTCCGATTACCCCGTACTGGCCACATGCGGCGGGATGGCCCTCTGCGCGACGTGCCATGTGGAAGTACAACAAGGTCACGCACATCTCGGTCCCCCGACAGACGCCGAAGGGGATATGATCGACACCCTTCCCAACGCCACCCATACGAGCAGGCTGGCCTGCCAGATCAGGATCGGCGGGCACCTGGAAAATGCGCTGTTCATCCTGATGGAGTAGCGACCCGTTGACGGTTGAAAGGTTCCCGTTACACTTGGCCGGATGATCGCCGTGTGCCGTGCATTCCCAGCGGCCGGCTGGCACCAGATTTTATTCATTCATCCTGTTCGCGTTAAGCCTTCGGGGCCTGCCCGGTTGGGTAGGTTTTTGCCGGAATGCAGTAGGAAACGCCAACCAAATCAAGTCATGGATACCATAAAACTTTTTAGCTGCTGACATACGAGCCTGAATAAATTTTTGCCTGAACCCTCTTAAAAAGCGCCATTCCTTGAAGACCTGTTTCCTGATCGATGATGATGAAGACGACCGCGAAATCTTTCAGCTTGCCCTGATGGATGTCGGCGGGCAATTCGACTGCATTACGGCCGATAATTGCCGGGAAGCCTTGCAGCAATTGCGGAACGGAGCTCTTAATCCTGACTACATCTTTCTCGACCTTAATATGCCAGTGCTGAGTGGCAAGGATTGCCTTGCCGAGATCCGGAAGATGGCGCGCTTCAATCAAACACCGGTATTGATCTATACTACCTCAGCCGATAAAAGGGATAAAGACGAAATCGCCAGGCTGGGCGGCACAGCGTTTATCACCAAACCGAACAGGGTTTCAGCGCTGACAGAAATTCTAAAACAAGTTTTGACGGCTTAGATCGCTATGGAACTCACCCGGGAAATTTCGGTGGAACAAGAGCAATTCCTCTCCGGCGGTGGAGAGATGGGCAGGCTGATCCGTAGTATTGATTGGTCACTCACGCCGGTCGGCGCAGTCAGCCAGTGGCCACAAAGTCTCCGCACGGCGATCAGCATTATGCTCAATGCCCGGTTCCCAATGTATATTGCCTGGGGGAAGGGATTCACGCAATTTTACAACGATGGCTACCGGCCCATCCTGGGATCGAAGAAACACCCACAGGCTATGGGCCTCAGTACCAGGGTTACATTTGCCGAAATCTGGAACATCATCGGACCCATGTTCGAAGGCGTGATGCGTGGCGAAGCCGTTGGTTTCGAGGACTTTATGCTGCCTCTTGAACGTAATGGCTATACCGAGGAATGCTATTTTATTTTCTCTTACAGCCCGATCAAGCAGGAAGACGGAAGCACGGGTGGTGTGCTGGTAACCGTCACTGAAACAACGGAACGCGTTTTGAGTGAACGGCGTCTCAACACACTCAGTGAACTTGGCGAGCGGGCTTCACACGCGCAAAACCGGAATGAAGCCTGCCGCAACACCCTGCTGACCATTGCGCAAAACAAATTCGATATTCCGTTCTCGGTATTGTACCTGTATGACCAGCACAAGGGTAGTTATGACTGTGTGGGTTCGACCGGTTTAGCCGAAGACTGCATTGACTGGTCAGCCATTCCATATTTCATTCAACGTAAAGAACTTTCTTACCTGAACACATTACAGGTTGAGGAAGTCTTTGCACATTCTTTCCGTGTCCAGGAATCGGCCTGGCCGGAGACACCTGAGGTTTGCAGTTTCATCCGGCTGGAGCGACAGGATATGGCGTTTCCCCTGGGGGTTCTGATCCTTGGAATAAGCCCCCGGCTCCGGTATGACGGTAAATATGTCAAGTTCTTCAAGCTGGTCTCAGAGCATACCACGACAGCCCTGTCAAACGCTACAGCATTAGAAGAGGAAAGGAAGCGCGCAGAAGCGTTACGCGAGCTGGACAAAGCGAAGACTACATTCTTCAGCAATATCAGCCATGAATTCCGGACGCCGATAACCCTGCTGCTCGGACCCGTCGAAGACCTTCTAAACCGGTCCGACGTCATCGCGCAGCATCGAGAAAGCCTGGAGGCGGTTCATCGAAACGGCATGCGCTTGCTTCGCCTGGTAAACACATTGCTTGATTTTAGCAGGATAGAGGCAGGGCGAATGGCGGCCAGATACTATAAGGTAGATCTTTGCGCCGTGACATTTGATCTGGCCAGCACTTTCCGGTCGGTCATCGAAAACGCCGGGCTTCGTTTTGAAGTCGAGTGCCATGAAGTGGCAATGCCGGCCTATGTTGACAGGCCGATGTGGGAAAAAATCATTCTCAACCTGTTGTCCAACGCCTTCAAGTACACGCTGGAAGGAAAAATTGCCATCAGAATTTTCCGGCAGCACAACACCGCTGTCGTCGAAGTCGCCGATACGGGGGTAGGGATTCCGGAACACGAATTGCCGCGCATCTTCGAAAGGTTTCACCGTGTGAAGAACGCTGAGGCCCGGACCTTTGAAGGGACGGGGATAGGGCTTTCGCTCGTCAAAGAACTGGTCCATCTGCACCACGGAGAAATTTCGGTGAACAGC
>DASPJC010000164.1:0-28359 GCA_035628815.1 Ohtaekwangia sp.
ACACGGACACAGTTTAGCCGACCGGAAAACAACATTCTTAAAACTAGTGATTAAACTGATTATAGGAAATTGCGCGGGAGAGCCAATCTCTTCGTATGCCGTTTCCCGATTGCTTCGTTCGTTTGTTGGTGAACCGACGCACGGGCTGAACGCACAACACCAACAAAGGCACGAAGATAATCCTCCACGATCCCCGTGGACTTATACATCCACCTGGGGAAGGATAACATGAAACGTAGCGCCCTTCCCCGGCGCAGATTCAGCATAGATAATTCCCCCATGATTCTCACAGATCTTTCTGCACATCGCCAGCCCGATCCCTGTTCCCTGGTACTCGTTCTTAGCATGCAGCCTTTGAAAGATATCAAATATCTGCTCTGCGTGATGTTGATCAAATCCTATTCCGTTGTCACAAAACGATATATCGTGATAGCGGCGCTTGCTGTTGGGTAATCGGCCATTCAAATGTACCGAACTGCCAGGTTCAGATACCCTGATCTGGATGACCGGTTTTTTACCGGCTGTAAATTTCAATGCATTGGAAATCAGGTTGCCGAAGAGCTGGCTGATCTGAACAGGGATGCCTTCTATCACCGGGAGTTTATCACTCTTGATAGCGGCTTCTTTTTCCTCAATGTAAAGCTCAAAATCATCCTTTACCGTCTCCAGAATTTCATTCAGATCAACGCGGCCGAACTCCTGCTTTGCTTTCGACAGCTGTGATAAGGTGAGCACGTCGCGAATTAATGCCAGCATCCTGGAGGAGGAACTCTCGATTCTTTTTAAATAACTTTCCGATCGCGCGTCTATTTCCCCCAGACTTTTTTTCAACATCTCGGAAAACGTACTGATCTTCCTGGCCGGTTCCTGAAGGTCATGCGAGGCGATATATGCAAACTGGGCGAGTTCGGCGTTGGATCTTTGAAGGTCACGCGTGCGTTCTGCAACAATTTCCTCGATCTTTTGTCGCGCCTGTACCTGGGAAGTCACGTCTATCGTTATCGCCAAAACACCCAGGATACTCCCATCTGAATCGCGGTAGGGTTCATATACAAAATTCTGAAATACCGTTTCGTATTTACCGTTTCTCAGGAGTGTAATGGGACGTTCACTTGCAAAATATGGCACACCATTATAGTATACATTTGCCATTGCTTCCTCGAGTCCCTGCCCCATGGCGTCGGGAAGCCCTTCAAAGATTGGCTTGTTCATTACTTCCTCCGGCCGCTTTCCCCACAATTCAATGATCAGATCGTTGGCCTCCTCGACCACGTGTGTGGGTCCAATCAATATGCACATGGCGACAGGAGCCTGTTTTACCATGTTCCGAAAGTTCTGTTCGCTTCTTTCTATTTTTTGTTTTGCGACAATGAGGTCTGTTACTTCTGCAGCGGTGTTCATCACGCCGTAGACATTACCTTCCGAATCAAACAGCGGCGTAAAACTATAGTTAAAATAGTACGCCCCAAGCTTGCCATCAACGACAAGATCTACGCGCTGATTGCGGGCGTGGAACGGCTCACCTGTCATAAAAACCCGGTCCAGCACCGGATAAATCTGCTGGTTCTCAAGTTCGGGCAGGACTTCGTAATATGTTTTACCGATCACATCGCCACCTTTTCCCCACACGTCGATAATGGCCTGATTCACCAGCTCGATCCGCATTTCCCGTCCAACATAAACGCCTATGGGAAAGGGGGCACTTTCTACGAGTGCCCTGATCTGGCTTTCGCGTTGTTCCAGTTTTTTTCGTGCAATTACTTCTTCCGTTACTTCAACGGCAACGACCATTACGCCCGATATTGTATTATGACTATCGCGCAAGGCTTCGTAAACGAAATGACAATACACAAGCTCGGTGGTATTTCCGCGATAAAGGGTCACCGGCGCGCCATATCCAGTATATGTTTCACCCGTGGTGAAAACGTGGGTTAGAAGATCTTCAAATCCCTCATACTTTGCATCCTTTAATGTGTCAAATATAGGCATGCCAAGGAATGCTTCGGCAGGCTTGCCCCATAACTGGTACATCCGGTCATTGGCAATTTCAACAACATGACGTGGCCCTTTTAAGATGCACATTGCCACAGGTGCCTGCAGGATCATGTTGCGCAGATTGGCTTCGCTGATGCTTAACAACTGCTGCGACAGCTCCTTTTCCTGAAGCAGCTTGACCTTCTTTGTCGTCTCCGTGCAGACTACCAGCACGCCTTCAACTTTCCCGGTTTCTCCCAGCACGGCGCTGTAGCTGAACGTCCAGTAGACATCCTCGATCTTCCCGTTTCTGTAGATGGGCATAAGCTGGTCTTCCGAAAAAAAAGACTGACGTGTCTCCTTTACCTGTTTGATCAATGGATAAATGATGCTCCATATCTCCGGCCAGCAATCCTCTGCATTTTGTCCTAAAGCCTTGGGATGTTTCCCGTCATTACCCAGGCTCGGCCGGTAAGCGTCATTATAAAACTGGATCATTTCATCGCCCCACCACAAGAACATTGGAAAGTCGGACAGTAAGATAAGGCTCACGACGGTCCGTAGACTTTGCGGCCAGGTTTCAGGTGACCCGATATGCGTTTTGGACCAATCGAATGCCCGCGTTAACTGGCCCATTTCTCCCCCGCCTTCGAGAAAATGATATGACTGAACCATACAAGGTGTGTGATGCATTGTATTGTATTAATAATATTCTTTCATCACGTCCTTCAGGACTATTTCCCACTCAAAAAACTTATCCGGTTTGGTTATGAATTTCTCTGCGCCCGATTCAAGCATTGTCGCTTTTGTATTAACATCGGCACTCGTCGTGAGCACGACTATCGGAATACCCTGAAGGATTTTGAGGCGATTAATCTCCTGTAAAAACTGGGGGCCGTTCATCAACGGCATATTTATATCAAGAAAAACGATGTCGGGCGATACCTTGCCGGCATTCAACATTTCCAACGCGATCTGACCGTTTTCCGCGGTGATACACTTGCAGGATGGCGCGACAACATCCAGAGCGGCACAAAAGATTTCCCAGTCATCGACATCGTCGTCGATCAGAAAGCAGGTAAGGCTATTCACGTTGCGAGATGATTACAGCTTTTTAAGATAAGTTTTAAATCCTGGGGCCAGCCGTTGGCATATAATTTTACAACGCGAAAAGTCGAAAATATTTTTAATTACGCCATAACACCGCTTTTTGGCTAGGGCACAACACCAAAAAAAGGCGGGAAAGGGAAGTAGTAAAGTTTTCGCGACAAACGCTTTTCCTACGGCAAAACCGGACGTGGCCCAACGTAGCTTGCTGAACAGATTTTTTTTCGAAGAAGGTCTTAAATAAAAAACGCCCGCCTTCGTCCGAAAGGACTATGGCGAGCGAAGTCGGGGTGAGATGATTCGAACATCCGACCCCCACGTCCCTAACGTGGTGCGCTAACCGGGCTGCGCTACACCCCGAAACAATCCCCGGTAACCCAAGGGGCTGCAATATTAATAAGAAAGATCAACGGTTCAAAACCGTTGTCGTTTTGTTTAATACATGATCCGCCGCCAACACCAGGAAAATATAATCGGTCGTTCCACCGCCTAAAACGTATTCCGTCTGCTGCCACAGGAACGGCCATGTTAACAATTCGGGGAAGTCGGGACGGATCAGCGCGGTGCCTGAACCCACACCGCCCGGGATATACGACCAATCCGCGCGGTTAAATCCATAGGCCGTTAATAAAGAACGCGATCCGACGCCAGAGACGAATGATGCTGTATTCGTTCCGGGATGACAGCCAAGTACAAAATTCAATGCATGCAGCATGTAGCGCGAAGGAAATATATCCGGGAAATACGCATGCAGAAAATAGTGCTTCACGCCCATGTCCTGGATACCCCACCCTGCACCCCAGATGTTGGGTTCGTATGGAACACCAAACGGGTTTTTCTTTTCCTGCGCATCCACCTCGATACGGTATGCTTCAACAGCCTTCCGCACTTCCGCGGTAAATTTTCTATTGCCGATCAGGGCCAGTACCGGTGCCACGACCCAGCCGGTCCGGTCGATCCGTGAAACGATGTCCGCCCGCTGAGATACGATCCACTCCCCATAGGATTTGATTTGCGTTGTCCTCAGCAACTCTACGGCTGCTGTCAGTCGCTGCATCGGGTTCTTTTCTTTCGTGTTTGTCCATAACTCCTGGGCGATCAATAAACATTCCGCCGCGAGTGTCGGATTGAAATCTTTCAAAGCGCGCGACGTGGCCGCCAAAGCCGCCGCGGTCTGTAACTCGCGCTGCGAATTCTCTTCCGTGAACACCCAACGGTCATCGGGCGAACCCGGCAGGCCTACCGCGGGTGTTTCATCGGTGACATCGCCCGTGAATACCACGTTGTCGGTCATGGCGCTGGCGTCGCCCAGCAGAACGTATTGCCGTAACGTTGGACAGATCACGCCGCGGTATAAACGTCCCAGTGAACGGTATCCGGCGACGATGGGCAGGGCGCCGTGTTCAATCTGCTGCAAAAAATCATTCTTTCCATCCGGTTGCTGGATCTCGACCACCTTATTTTGCTGATCAATCGTCGTGTTATCGTAATCGATCCTGAACATTTCATAGGCCAGCGACAGCATGTGAATGGTCTCGGCCTGCGACTCTATCCGGAGATCAAAGTCACCCGCATCGTGCCAGCCGCCCTGATCCAGTCCTGGAACGTGATCGCCAGGCTTGTATTTTTCCTGCAGCGCAGAAGGGCCCTGGATATAGCCGTCAAAGTGATTGTGATCCAGCGGGGCCATCCGTGCGTCGTCCATGTGACAACGGTCATGCCATACGCGATAACGTTCATTGATCCGCATGTGGCACATCTGCGCGGGGAGAAAATATTCGATCGTCGGCTGCCACACATGACGCTTGTAGATGTTTTCACTGATCTGGAAAGGTTGCGTTTCATAATCGCCATATCGCACCTTGTACATTCCGGGTTTCGTGACGGCTGTAAAGTCGACCTGCAGGTATTGATAGCGCAGAAATTTTCCCCAATCGCGTGGGGTAACTTCCATTACCTTTTCGATACCACCGATTTCGGTGACCCGCAGCAGCGATGCGGGCAGCCTCCGCGTATCCGTTGCATCGATCTCGATGTTTGCGATTTTGGGTTGCTGCGGATGATAGCCTACCTGCGAAACCTGTACCACGGGCTCATGCATCCAGTTCGATTGGGTATAGGGCGTGATCACCCACTCGACCGCGTTGGTGGTAGCACCTTCTGCCACGAGCGATCGTACCACAAACCAACCATTGTTGTGCTTGCCGCGACCATCTATCAGCTGAAGCGTTCCGCCGCTGACATTTTCGATCATCATCCGCTGCCGATCCGATTCCGGCGCAACCACCAGTCTTTTTCCTTCGGCCATGGGTACGATCTGAAGCTCGCCATCGCTGTCTGTAAACATCGGACCGTTTGCCTGTTGGGAGAAAATTCCAAAGACGGTGTCCATGTAGTACGACTTGCCGAAAAGGATGCCGGGGAACAATTCAAAGTTGAAGCCTACTTTCCCGATCCATTCACCGGGCAATGGCTCATCAAGATCGACAATGATCCGGAACGACTTTCCTTCCGGGCGTACTTTCAGCGTGTAGCTGAAACTGAGGTCGGGATAAATGATCGGGTTAAAACCTTTGCGGTCTTTTTCAGGATCGGGGTAACTCATCCGCACACTGATCTCCTGTTTTTCGCGGTCTACCATCCGCGTGCCGACTTTCGGAACGGGTTGCCATTGCCCCGGCGCGGGCTCAAGGCGGAGATCGCCATTCGTGGCCACGCGTAAACCGTTTTGAATGATACCCACACCGCCCTGGTGACTTTCAGGATAGAAATCGTGCGCCAGCATCACATTCAGGCCTGTCATTTCGAGATACTCCTGGTCGTTGATGACAAGATTTTTTTGCGCGAAGAGATGCACATTCAGGAAACAAAAGCAGAGAACGAAGCAGCGTCGGGCGATTATCATCGGTATACGGGTTAGTACGATCAATATCATAAACACCGAAGGGATCGGATCGCAAAAGCCGGTCTTGCCTGCGCGTTCCGCCAGTCGGATTGGAATCCTTACCTGAAGTTAAAATTCTTATGCAAGGTCACACCCCAGTTCATCGGGTCGCCGAGGTGTGTTCCGCCGAAGTCATAGGCATAAGCAATGTATCGCTCGTCTGAAAGATTGCGCACCCAGAACATTACCTCAAAACTGGCGGAAGAAACGCCGGCCCGTAAATTCAGCAGGCTGTACGCAGATTGTTTAATGTTATTGGCGAGATCAAAATATTGCTCACCGAGGTACATCCATTCGGCGCGCGCCACCAGCCTCAGCGATGATGCCGTGTGCAGATCGTACGCATACTGGAGTGCAAGCATCGATGTAACTTCAGGTGTGAATATCTGGCGGTTGCCCTCAAGATCGACTTCGCCGCTTTCTGAAGGCAGCCGGAGGGTCTTATAACGTGCATGGGTCAGCCCCAGGTTGTAGTCCAGCTGTAACCCTTTGGCTATGGCCGCGGATATTTCCAGCTCCACGCCGCTGCTGGTAAGTTTGCCGGCGTTTCGCGTCACTGTAAAAGCTTCCGGGAGCACAAGCGTCGGTACCTGTGCATCCTGAACCGTGACATAAAACGCAGCAAGGTTTGCGACCACGCGATTGTCTGCAAAACTTTGTTTGAGGCCAACCTCCAGGTTGTTGCTGAATTCCGGTTTGAATTCGTGCAATGGCGGTGAGCCTGGATCGTCTGAAAGCTGTGTCAATCCACCCGTGCGGAAGCCCCGGCTATACGAGGCGTACAGTTGACCATCATCGTTAAAGCGATAGGCGGCACTGACCCTGGGGGATATGGCACTGTAGGAGGTCGTCGCCGTGGTATCGGGCCGTGTATCGAAAACAGGATTTTCAGCAGCCGGATCTTTCTGATATTGTCCCAGTGCGCTTTGCCGCTTGCGTTCGTAATCGTAACGCAGTCCTGCCGTGATATCGATCTTGTCGCCGATGGAATACGTTGCCTGTCCGTAAAAAGCGATACCCTTGTTTTTTCCAACGCTGGTGTTGGTGGTTGTAAACAAAGAGTCCGGCGCGCCGAGCAATTTTGCATACTCGCCATAATGCGTGGCGACCTTTGTGGGATTGTCCTGCAGGAACATATACGTTCCCGCCGTCCATTTAAAAGGGGACGACGTGGTGGAAGAAGAAGCAAATTTGAACTCCTGTGTCCAGACCTTTACGTTGTTCCATTCCCTGCCAAAATTATTCACCAGTGTCATCATGTCGAGCGGTGAAAAATCCGCATCGATCGGGTCGGTGTAGTACCGGTAGTTTGACTGGTAGGTGGTGAGCGATGTAAAGCTCACACCGGCGCCGTTGCGATTAACCTTCAGTGAACTGTTGAAAACATTGTCAACCAGTTCAGTGATGGCGTTCTGATTAACCTCAAAGGGATTGGCAAATGCTTCTTCAGGGCTGAATACCAATGCGAAGGAGCCTTTGTTGCGGTTAGCCTGATGTTTGACATTGGCCGTGAAGGACCATTCCGGGTTCAGGATGTACGTCAGGAAATAATTTCCTGTAAAACTTTTCTTTTTATCGAAATCACTGTCGTTAAAAACGTTGGTGTAAAAACCATCGTTTCGTTCTGCCATGCCTGAAACGCCGAGGAATAATTTATCTTGAATGAGGGGCGTGCGCAACCCCAATGCATACCGCTGCTGGCCATAGCTTCCCAGGTTGGCCTGCACGAAACCGCGGGTCTGGTTCGTCGGTTGCCTGGTGATGATGTTAATCACACCACCCATCGCGTTGCGGCCATATAAGGTTCCCTGTGGACCGCGGAGCACTTCAATTCTTTCCACATCAAACAGCTGTGCGATATAGGTATCAAGCGTGAACTGATTCACACCGTCGATGTAAGTGGCGACAGCAGGATCATACGAGGAGGAGGTGATTCCACGGATGGATGTAACATTGCGGTTATCCCCCGGGTTGGCGGAATACAGGTTCGGAACGATCGCCGTAATCTCGCGTGTATTCCAGATGCGGTATTCGTTTACCTTTCGTGCAGAGAGGGCACTGATACTATAGGGCAGGCGTTGTATATGGCCTTCTTCCTTTTCCGCCGTCACCACGATGTCGTCCAGTTGAATAACCGACTCCGTCATAACCAGCACCAGTTCATCGCTGCCAGAAGAACCGACCACGAACGCTTTTGTCAGATCGGCGTACCCGATCGCAGTAACCAGCAATTCATAGCGGCCTGGAAGTAATGACAAGGTAAATTGTCCCCGGTCATCACTGGTTGTTCCCAAATTCGTATTCAACACATGGATGGACGCTCCGGCAACAATCGCCTCGCCCACACGTATCACCTTTCCATTTACCGACACAGGCTGAGCGAAACTGACCTGCACCAAGGCGGTCAGCAAAATTCCCCATACAGCTTTCATGATCATTGGTTTCGCGATAGCGTTATTAAATTCCTGCGATTATAGAAAAACTTCCATTCCTTTCAATGAACAATCGCCTTAAACCCGGTCTGGCAACGTACCTGGCCCCATCCTACCGCAAAAAAACATAATCCGCATTCGTTCTGGATGAACGTTTTTTCATTCGAAAAGCGGTTAGGGTGACGTGCGGTGTTTTCGTCGGGGAAAATTATAAAACCGATCATACTATAAAACCCAAGATTTTTCTATCTTCGTTGGCGGGCACGGAACCTAATTTACAACCTAGCCATAACCTCATGGGCAAATCGAGCATCAGGATCAAGGACATCGCTAAACTGGTCGGCGTCTCGGTGGGCACGGTAGACCGGGTAATTCACAACCGGGGCGAAGTCTCGCAGGAATCCTATAAAAAGATCATGGCGGCTTTGGAACAGACGGGCTATAAACCCAACCTGATTGCCAGAACCCTGGGTTCCAATAAAACGTACCGGATTTCCGCCCTGGTACCAGATCCCAGGCAGGACGAATATTGGAAATTTTCAGACAACGGTTTGCAGGGTGCTATCGAAGAATGGCACCAATATGGTGTCTTCATCGAACCATGCTATTTTGACCTGTATAGTAAGGAGTCGTTCAAGAAACAGGCAGATACCGTTCTGGACGCTGCCCCCGACGGAATCCTTACTGCGCCCGTCTTCCACCAGGAGGCACTCGAATTTTTTGACCGCTGCCGCGAAAGGGAGATCCCATTTGTGCTGTTCAATAACAATATTGTCGAAGCAAAAGCGCTGACTTTTGTCGGCCAGGATCTCTATGCCAGCGGCCGCCTGGGGGGTGAACTTCTGCAGATGGGACAACGCAGTCCGGGTACCTTCGCCATTCTTCACATCTACGATGACGTCCACAGCTCATTGCACCTTTCAGAAAAAGAAAGAGGGTTTAAGGACTATTTTGCCAATCAGCAGCATGATCAGTTTAAAGTGGTCAGCCTTGACCTCAGCGCACCGGATGAAGCAGAGATTCAGCAGCCGGTAACGGCACTGCTTGAAGATCCCGCGTTAAAAGGAATTCTGGTCACGACTTCGAAGGGCGCTTCTATTGTTTCGGCATTACTCGAAAAGCACGGAAAAAATAATATCCGGCTTGTGGCATATGATTTACTCGAGAAAAACCTGGCCTATCTCCGTCGCGGTACGATTGATTTTCTCATTAACCAGAATTCGAAAAAACAAGCTTTCCTCAGTGTCAGCAAACTGGTCAACTATCTTTTATTCAAAAAGGCCATGCCGGCCACCCATCTTTTCCCGCTGGAGATCATCAGCCGGCAAAACCTGGACTCTTACCTGGCGTCGGCGAACTTATAATTGCGGTCACGGAAAACCAGTGGCTCACTAGTTTTGCGTACCAATAGACCACAGGTTGCCGGCAAAGTCCTTAAATGTACCACGTGTATCAGGATCGTCTTTCTTAACCGGCTTCTCTACTATTTCGCAGCCCAACTCGATCGCTTTCTCAAAGGTCTTGTGAACATCCGGCACGTAAACATGGATCACACAGCTATTGGCCGGGTAAGAGGACGTCGAATCGGCCAGCATGATCACCGAATCATCCACCTTTAACTCGGCATGCATGACAAGGCCCTCGGGTGTATCGTACCTTCTCAATTCGGATGCCTTAAAGATTCCCTTCAGCAGGTCAATCATTCTTTGTGCGCCGTCAACAATGAAGTACGGTGAAACGGAATTGTAACCCTGTGGTTTGTATGTTGTTTTCATAAGCATAAAGATTTAGTATCAGCGCTGCCCACGATGTTGAATGACACAGCGATCGCGATCCAAAATAATCAAACCCTGTCAATTCTCCATCCGCCTAAAAAACATACGCTACAGCAATCGTCCAGCGGTCCCTGGCTTCAATGTCTGCAATTGCATCGCTGTTGTACTGCTGTTGCAAGGGATGCTTGTAATTTATGCCGATGGAAAAATTCGACACATACGTCTCCATTCCACCGGATGCAAAAAGCGCGGTTCCTCCGGTATTGGTCATGATGTTTCGCCCATCCCTGTGGCGCGCCGCGGACTCATAATATAAACCGGCATTGGGCAGAAATGATACGGAACCCACAGCCCTGGAATAAAAAAAGTGAGATGCCAGGTTAAACTGGTTCCCGAACCTGTAGCTGTCTTCATTGCGCGTATTGATCTTATATCCCGTTTCCAGGTTCATTCCTGTTTTTTCATAACGCAGGGTGTATACGGCGCTTGCCAGGAAATCAACGCTTCCCGAACCGAGCTGAAAATTGGGATTGATCGGAACGCCCTTTTCCGTGTGATCATTCTTTCCCGTCGGAAGCTTGATACCCCCACCGGCAATTAACAGGTGTTTAAACGGCTCAGCTTCATCCTTCGTTTCCAGCAGCCTGTAGT
Organism: Ohtaekwangia sp.; assembly: GCA_035628815.1. GTDB lineage: Bacteria > Bacteroidota > Bacteroidia > Cytophagales > Cyclobacteriaceae > Ohtaekwangia. The sequence goes on from DASPJC010000164.1 coordinate 10,884, forward strand.
TGGCGGTCAGGGTGATATCACCCAGCCCGCTGGCCCGCGTCTCCTGTAAATTGCCTTCCATACGATTGTAACTGTAAGGCATAAAGGCAAAGACCTGCAGGCGCCGGGTGACATTAACCCGTCCCCACAACTCCGCCTTGTGATACGTGTCGTAGGAGTATTCCTCGGGAAGGTATTCGCTGTGATGATTCATGTTAGCATAGAACTTTGCCTGTGACCACCGAAGGCCGACGAAGTTCTTGTTGTTGAGCGGCATCAGGCCGTAGTAATTCCCGCCCAGCGCGCATCCGCAGACATCACATGCCACGGATGCTATACCGATAAGGCAGGACGCGAAAAGAAGCAGAGTTTTTATCATGATGGTTTGGTTTATCCTGTGCGCAAGGTTTTGCGCGCTTACCTACTATCGAAAGTTGTTTAAAATAAGCCGCGCAATTTTTGCGCGGCTTGTTTTGTTAATTATGCACGTGATCAAACACGAAAGTGTTGCCATAGTTTTCCGCAATCTTCGCCGTTTCTTCTGCGGTCACCAGCGACGGGCTTGCAGCGAAGCTGATGTCGTTGGGAGACGTGAAGAACTCATTGATATCGATGATCAGGTGAACCTTCGGCGTTTTGTCGGTCCGGACCATGGCGGGCGTAGCCTCCATGACGACGGTTTTTGTCAGCATATTGTCGGTCGGCGCGGCGTATCCTGATACATGATACCGGAGCGCCTGATCGGTGGAAGCAGAGTGCCCTTCCATCTTGAGAAAGAAAAATCCTGCGTTGTTGTCGATGAACATCCCCTTGTCCTGACTGAGCGCACCCGTAAGCGTGCCGTCCTGCAGCGCATCATAATCAATACCTACTGTGAATGATATCCCGGTATAATCCCCGACGGGAACGTTCTCGATGGAAACATGGAGCGACTCCGGGTCGCTTTCATCAATAAGGTAATAACCTGCAGAACCATCCGGGTTGACAGCGTCTTCAAAAACAGAACCATCGCTGTGGTGTAGCCGGATCTGGCTGATGTAATACCTGAGCAATGTTACCGCATAAGACTCCGATGCGGCGTTGGTATACGGCTCATCAACCGTCAGCAGTGTGAGGTCCTCCTCCCCGACAACATTATCGAATTCTATCGCCATACTGCCTGTCTCCTTGTCACCGTCTTCGGAACATGAGCAGACAACCAGGGATAATATGACACACAGGAATACCTGAAATTTATTTTTCATAAAAAAAGTAATTGGGTTAAACAAAGCAAGAATGGCGGACATGAAGATGTCCTGTCACTTCCGTGACGAATGGTTTAAGCCAGGGGTGGATGAAAAATAAAGAAAGCGGGAGGGGGGTAATAACCGGCCTTGTATCCATCGGCGTAACCGGCGCGGAGCAGGCGATCAACATCGAAAGAAAGAGCCTCGGTGTTGATCACGAACAAGTTGATGTCGAGCGTTTGTATGAAGTTTATTGGCAGTCTTTCATTGGTCGCCTCGTCCGGGACAAGCAATGTTCCGATGGTGTGATCCTCATGGCTACACTGGGTGATGGGCAATTCGGCAATAAGCCCCAGGTGGTAAGCAATGACCTGGCGTTTTTGATAGAGATGCGACAAAATACCCAGCCTGTTGACGCAATGAAGCGCCATGCTTAAAATGATGGCTATGGTGAGTGCCCGTTTCATGACGGGTCAAATCTAAATCCCGCCACCTTAAGGAGCAAAGCTTTCCGATCATATCTTTGGCTAAATAAGACAACGCCCTTAAATCGCATTTTTATTGCCGGCCAACAAATTCGAACATGAAATGGATCACCCGTGAGCGCCCTAAGATAGACCGCATTGCCTGTCCCTGGCTGATCAGGCGTTTCGTTGACGCGGATGCAATGTTCTTCTATGTGCCGTTCGAACAGGTCAAAAGTAAGGCCGGCGAACTGGACGCCATTCCGTTCGATATACCTGACGTAGAGTTTACCCACCACGGCGAGGAGTGCACGTTTGATTATATAATCAGGAAATACGATCTCAAAGATCCTGCCTTGAAAACGATCGCCCTGATCGTACGGGGTGCCGATACCGACCGCCATGATATTGCGCCGCAGGCTTCCGGCCTCTGGGCCATTTCGGCAGGACTCTCTTACAACATCAAAGACGATCAACAACTTCTCCAACAAGGTTTTTTGATCTATGACGCATTATACAGCTGGGCAAGATTCCTGCAAGATGAAAAGCATGGACAAAATCCTTTTGAATACCTTCTGCTCGACGTGTTTCATCAATACCTTCAGCACAAGAACCGGAAAAAGAAAGTACCGGGTTGGGCAAAGGAGCTGAAAGAAATTATTCAGGATCAGATCGACACGAATCTCAGCCTCAGATTGAAAGCGGTATCGCAAAGTCTCAATGTTCATCCGGCATATCTTTCCCGTGAGTTCTCCAAATATTTTGGTGACCTTTCCTTTGGCGACTATATACGGAAGCTGCGCATTGAAAAAGCGATACAGTTACTTCAGGACCCTGCAAACCCGCTGGCGGAGATCGCTTATCTCACCGGCTTCTCCGATCAAAGCCATTTTACGCGCATTTTCAAAAAACACACCGGAAAGAGTCCCGCGGCATTCCGCAAAGACCTTATAAAAAGTAAAAAAGATCCAAAAGGTTAACAGCATGCTAGTAGCCGTCCCCGGCACCGCTGACCTTTGCATATGCCTTTGCCGTACACGCTGAGAGATCTCGTATTTTACTTTTTGAAGCTGGGAACCTGGGGTTTCGGAGGGCCCGTTGCGTTGGTCGGCTACATGCATCGCGACCTGGTAGACAATAAGCAATGGATCAGCGAAGAAGCCTACCGCGAAGGCATGGCGCTGGCCCAGCTTGCGCCCGGACCTCTAGCCGCCCAGTTGAGTATCTACATTGGGTATGTACATTATGGATTAATCGGCGCCACGCTCGCCGGCCTTGCGTTTGTCATACCCTCGTTCCTGATGGTGCTGGGGTTAGGCTATGCATACACCGTTTATGGCGGTCTGCCGTGGATGCAAGCTATATTTTTTGGTGTCAGTGCAAGCGTCATCGGCATCATCGGCGTGAGCAGTTACAAGCTCTCGTCCAGAAGCATCGGAAAAGACAAACTGTTATGGGGTATTTTTATAGTGCTGGCGATATCCACATGGCTTACAGCATCAGAAAGCATCTGGCTGATGCTCGCTGGCGGTGTTGTTGCATGGCTGCTAAAGGCGCCGCCGAAAAACATTTTCCCGGCATTATTTACTGCACCCGTCGTCATGGCGGTAACCACAGCCGCATTCGTCACACCAACCGGAAAGCTGTGGCAGATCGCCTGGTTCTTTACGAAAGCGGGTGCATTTGTGTTTGGAAGCGGACTCGCGATCGTTCCGTTTCTATATGGTGGGGTCGTCCGGGAATTCGGGTGGCTGACCGAACAACAATTTGTCGATGCTGTAGCCGTCGCCATGATCACGCCCGGACCGGTAGTTATCACCGTTGGATTCATTGGCTACCTGACGGCGGGATTCGCGGGGGCCTGTGTTGCGTCGCTCGCAACATTCCTACCCTGCTATCTGTTCACCGTGATACCGGCACCGTATTTCAAAAAGCATGGAAAGAATCCGGCGATAAAAGCCTTCGTGGACGGTGTAACCGCTGCTGCCATCGGTGCCATCGCGGGTGCCGTTTGTGTCCTGGCAAAAAGAACACTGACGGATGTCCCGTCGATCGTTTTTGCTGCCATTACAGTGTTGCTCTTGATTCGTTTTAAGAAACTGCCTGAACCTCTGATCATTCTCGCGGCCGCAATGACCGGTGTTGCTTTCAGAATGATTGTTGCTGAGTTTTAACGGACATCTTTTGCAACGCCGGCCGAGAACAATGTCACCCAGAAATGTGTTGTCAGGGAAACCAAATATATGTCAAAAGCATCCTTCTCCGAGATCATCAACGATGAGAAACCTGTCCTGGTCGACTTTTCGGCCGAGTGGTGCGGGCCCTGCAAAATGCTAAAACCCGTTCTTGAACAGTTGAAGCAAAAAATGGGCGATGCGGTGAAAATTGTCAAAATCGATGTGGATAAAAATCCGGCCCTGTCCGGCGCCTATCAGATCCAAGGTGTTCCTACGCTGATGTTATTCAAGGGCGGGCAGCTCAAATGGCGCCAATCAGGCCTGGTGACGTCGGCATTCCTGGAAAACATCATAGCAACGCACGCCACGGTTTGAGAACAACGATGCGGATAGGGGCCGACCCTTTTCCGGCATGCCTGCCGTTGGTAAATTTTTGAACTACAAAATCGCGATTTTTAAGCCGTCCGGCCGTGTTTTTACTGCATTGTTCCGGTCAGGGTAATTTGACTTGTTCCATTAGCGAAATTCCCCCATTTTTACGGTCCCCCAATGAGCAGCTGTGTTGCCTGCGCCGTATTCCCTTGCTTCGTGTGCATAGCCACTGACCGGCTATTCCACATTAACCGAATATCATGAAGATCTCATATTTCATCTTTCTGGGGTTTGTTATCATTCTGGTGTTGTTCTCCTTCACCACGTATATCAACTTCAAGCAGGCCGAAAAGGTGAATGAGAATTCCCAGTGGTTCTCGAAGTCTACGATCACCGTTCGGAACAGTAACCGTTTCCAACGCAATATTCTCAACATGATCAGTGGTCTGCGGGGCTACATCTTTACCGGCGAGAACAATTTTCTGCAATCATTCGATTCAGCCGCGCTTGAAAACGGGACGATCCTGAAGGAGTTATGGTTACAGGTCGGCGATACCACGGCAGCACAGTCCCGGGAAAATGAAATTCAGCAAAGGTCACTGCGGGAAATACAGGCGTTGAACGACCGCTGGCTTAACGAGTACGCGGTCCCGCTGATTGTAGCCAAAAAAAATGCGGGTAGTTCCGACAGCAGCCTGCGCGCATTTAACAGCCTGTATCAAACGACGTTGGCCAGCGGCTCAGAGCGACAGATCAATGCCCGCCTCCAGCGCAAATTCAGAGATTTCGCCAATTACGAATACGACTTGCGGGAAGCACGGCAGAAAATACTGGAGGCTTCCATCCAGCGCACGCGGACGATCTCGTTTTACCTTACAACTTTTTCAGTCGTCATCGGACTGCTGATCGCTGCCTACCTCGCATACCGGATTTCTTCGCGCATCGTATCCATGGTAAAGATGGCAGACGACATCGCGACGGGGAACTACACGGTTCACCTGGACCATCCCGGCAAGGATGAACTGGGCGACCTCGGGCGTTCGCTCAACCACATGGCTGAGGTGCTTGACGAAAACATTTCACTGCTCAAGCGGAAGAACAAGGAGCTGGATCAGTTTGCACATATTGTTTCACATGACCTCAAAGCACCCCTGCGCGGGATCGACAACGTGGTCACCTGGATTGAGGAAGATCACCGCGACGAAATTTCGCCCAAGGTCGAGGAGTTTTTGCAGATCATCAAGGGTCGGATCCTTCGCGCTGAAAACCTTATCCGGGGCATTCTTTCCTATGCCCGGGTAGACCGCGAGATTCCGCAAAAAGAACCTGTAGCGGTTAACCAGCTGATGGACGAGATCATTGAAAGCGTACCGCTCCGATCCGGACTTCGCGTGGAGATACAACCGAACCTGCCGGTCCTTCATACCGAACGCATTCCCCTGCAAATGATTTTTACCAACCTCCTCATGAATGCTATCAAGCATCACGACAAGACACAGGGAAGCATCAAGATCTACTGCGAAGATGAAGAGACATTTATCAGGTTCTTCATCGAAGACAACGGCCCGGGTATTGCGCAACACTACCACGATAAAATTTTTGTGATTTTCCAGACCCTGGTCGATCGTGATAACGTGGAAAGTACAGGCGTGGGATTGGCCATTGTGAAAAAAATATTGGACGAACGCAAGCAAAGTATTAAAGTTATATCGGAATTGGGAAAAGGCTCCATTTTCGTTTTTACATGGCCGAAAAATTAGCGCGTATGAAAAAAGTAGTGAATATCTTACTGGTCGAGGACGATGATCTCGACATCCGGGACATCAAAAGAACAATGGACAAGATGGGCATTTTGCACCTTATGCATGTCTCCCGGAATGGAGAAGAGGCGATTAAATATCTCGAAGAAAATCATCCCGACAACCAGGCGACCTGGCCCGATATGGTATTGCTCGATATCAACATGCCCAAAATGAACGGCCTTGAATTTCTTGACGTGCTCCGGAAGCGAAGTGAGTGGAAAGACCTGAAAGTATTTATACTCACCACATCGGAAGAAAAGGTGGACAAGGAAGCGGCCAAGAATCTTGGAATATCAGGCTACATTGTGAAACCGTTAAAATTCAATAATCCATCGTCAATGGACTCGTTCCACCTCATGATCGACCTCATGAATTATACGAACCGGATCTGAGGTATGACAGCTCGCGAATGAACGTAAGGCATCACTTGTCAGTGCCGGACGATGTTGAATGAGCCTGCGCGGCGCTGGTATCTCCCTGTAACCAGTCACCACTTTTCAGCGTAGCGGATAAGAAGAATTTGTGTATCATTGATGTACAAATTACACCACCTTAATCCCTATGAAGATCTTTGTTCCAGGCGTTCTTAAACCCTTTCTCATTCTTTTAATATTATTGGGATGTACTTCCAAGAAAAAAGAAGAGGCCCGGGTATTGGTTTTCAGCAAAACTACCGGCTATCGTCATGAATCGATTCCAAAAGGTATTGAAGCTGTTCAGCAACTCGGATTGAAACATCATTTTATTGTCGATACTACCGAGAATGCTGACCGTTTCAATGAAGAGAATCTGAAGCGGTATGATGCCGTGATTTTCCTGAATACAACCGGCGACATTCTGAACCAGCAGCAGCAAAACGATTTTGAGCGTTTTATCCAGGCAGGGGGAGGATTTGTGGGTATCCACGCTGCAACCGACACGGAATATCACTGGCCGTGGTATGGAAAGCTGGTCGGTGCCTATTTTGAAAGTCATCCTAACAATCCCAATGTGCGGGAAGCTGAATTTTTCGTGGTGGATAAAGACCATCCGGCATGTGATTCTTTGCCCGAACGTTTCACGCGCAGCGATGAGTTCTATAATTTCAGAGCCATCAGCCCCGATATCAAAGTACTGGTCAAGATTGATGAGAAGACCTATGCGGGCGGAACGAATAATAACGATCACCCGATGTCGTGGTATCAAGCGTTCGATGGTGGTCGCGCTTTTTATACTGCCATGGGTCATACTGATGAAACCTATGCCGAACCGCTGTTCTTGCAACATCTGTGGGGCGGTATACAATATGCGCTCGGCGGTGATGATCCGGAAAACCTCGATTTCCGCAAAGCGCACACCAAGCGTGTCCCAGATGAAAACCGTTTTTCCAAAGTTGTGCTGGATGAAAAACTGGACGAACCGGTCGAACTTGCCGTGCTTCCGGATAGTCGTGTACTGTTCATCGAACGGAAGGGCAATGTGAAGCTGTATGACCCTTCACAAAAGAAAACAAGCGTCATTGCAAAAATCCCGGTGAGCACAAAATACAGGTTCAAGGACGGCAATCAGGCAGAAGCTGAAGACGGCTTACTGGGCCTTGCGCTTGATCCGCAATTCGAGAAAAACAACTGGATCTACCTTTACTATTCTCCCGCGGGCGATGATCCCAAAAATATTCTGACACGGTATGAATTCCGGGATGAGGCGTTGATCGAGTCGTCGAAGAAGGTGATCCTGGAGGTTGCCGTGCAACGTGAACAATGCTGTCACACTGGCGGGTCCATTGCCTTCGATGCAAAAGGAAATCTATACGTCTCCACAGGAGACAATACCAGTCCGCGCTCTACCGCCTACGCTCCCATCGACGAACGACCCGGAAGGAATCCGTGGGATGCCCAAAAAGGTTCATCGAATACAAATGACCTGCGCGGGAAAGTTTTGAGGATACACCCCGAACCCGATGGAAGCTATACCATTCCTGAAGGAAACTTATTTCCGAAGGGAATGGAAAAAACACGGCCGGAGATTTACACGATGGGTGCACGTAACCCTTACCGCATATCTGTTGATAAAAAGACGGGATACCTGTACTGGGGCGATGTCGGTCCGGATGCCGGTAAAGACTCTGTCAACCGAGGACCGCGCGCATATGATGAGATCAACCAGGCACGGAAGGCCGGGTTTTACGGATGGCCGTATTTTGTCGGAGACAACCAGGCCTATTATGACCGCAATTTCGCGACCGGTGAAGCGGGCCCGCGTTTCGATCCCGGGAAACCCGTCAACACCTCCACCAACAATACAGGGTTGACAATATTACCACCGGCGCAAAAAGCTTTCATCTGGTATCCGTATGATGTATCAGAGGAGTTTCCCCTGATGGGCAAAGGTGGCCGCACGGCAATGGCGGGACCGGTGTTTTATGCTGATGACTTTAAGAAAGCGAAACGCACCTTTCCGGATTATTACGATGGGAAACTTTTTATCTACGAGTGGATGCGCGGATGGATCATTGCCGTCACCATGAATCAGCAGGGCGATTATGTATCCATGGAACAATTTATGCCCAGCTACAAGTTCAGCAACCCGATGGATATGGAATTCGGACCGGAAGGCGACCTCTATATTCTTGAATATGGCACCGCCTGGTTCCAGGGCAACGACGATGCCCGACTTGTGCGGATCGAATACAATGGCGGCAACCGTAAACCAGCCGTCCAGATGGCGGCCGATAAAACCCGCGGTGCTGTACCGCTGGCGGTCAATTTTACAGCTGCAGGGACCCGGGATTACGACCGCGATGATTTGACGTATACCTGGACCGTTACGGATGCCGACGCAAAAGAGATCAAGACGATGAAAGGCGAAACCGGCAACCATACCTTCGACGCGCCAGGGGTTTACAAGGTTACCCTGGCCGTAGCGGATTCGAAAGATGAGCAGTCAACGCGCCAGATCGAAATCCTTGCCGGTAATGAACCACCGGCGCTTTCATTCGATATTCAACATGCAAATAAAACCTTCTTCTTTCCCGGGCAGCCGTTCCACTATGAAGTAAAGGTGTCTGATAAAGAGGACGGAAGTCTTGATAATGGAAACATTACAGCCGAGCAGGTTTCTTTGACGATCAATTATCTTAAGGAAGGCTTCGATAAAGTTGAAATCGCACAAGGTCACCTGGCGGCGGATGGTGCTGCGTCGTTAGCAGCGGGTAAAAAGGCGATGGATAACAGCGATTGCAAATCGTGCCACATCATTAACAAAAAATCCATCGGGCCATCGTACCTGGACGTGGCCAAAAAATACCAGGACGATAAAAATGCTGTGGACTATCTCGCAAAAAAAATAATCAATGGTGGCGGGGGCGTGTGGGGCGAAGTGAACATGGCGGCGCATCCCCAACTGACCGTTGCTGAGGCTACAGAAATGGTGAAATATATTCTGACCCTCTCGCAAACGGATGCCCCGGATGCATTACCTGTAAAGGGGACCTATACACCGAAAATTCCGAAAGGCGAAAGCGACCAGGGTGTACTGATCCTGCGCGCCGCATATACCGACAAAGGTGCGAACGGCATCCCTTCTGCCAGCGCGGAAAAAGTGATGGTACTCAGAAGTGCAAAAGTCCCCTCATCCGCCGCCGATATTGCGGAAGGCATCCAGCGGTTTAAGCTGCCCGAGCCACCGGTCGAACTGATGATCGGAACAGCCAACGGAGCCTACATTGGTTTCAGGCAGATCGACCTGACCGGGATCAACGAGATCCAGTTCACCGCCAATGCCAGCACAGACTACAACTTTGCCGGAGGAACCATTGAAGTACGGCTTGACTCACCTTCTGGCGAAGTGATTGGTGAATCGGATAAAGTCGCCGCGAAAAAAGGCGAAAATCCTGTGACCGTAAAGGCACGGCTTAAGCATGCGGAGGGAACACACGACATTTACTTTATTTATAAAAACCCTGACGCCGTCAGCGGTCAGCCCATACTGGTATTGCTGAATCTCCAGTACATGTATGATCCGGGATCACTACCAAAAGAAACGGCGGCATTGCGGTAATGCATTATGAAAAAAGTCCCGGCCTTGTACGCCGGGACTTTTTTTTCAGCAGTTCGTTTCGTTCGTAGTTTACCGGAGGATCGCCACGGCGCCGCGGTAACTTGTATCGGCGTAGGGCAAATTCAGATCGATGGTATAATAATAAACATCGGCCGGCAGAATCTCTCCATTGAACCGGCCATCCCACGCCCCGTCCAGGCCGGCGGCCTGAAAAACAAGCAGGCCTCTTTTGTCGTAAACACGGACCAGCGCATTCTCAAATCCACCGTTCTCTCCATCGACAACCTTGATCTGCCAGGTATCGTTTGCCGCATCGTTATTCGGCGTAAAGGCATTGGGAATTTCAAGTCCGATGCGCTCAGCAAGCTCAATGCGTTTCTCGTACACGGCACTGACGCTTTGTCCATCATTCAAAGTCACGAGGATACCTTTGCCGGCAGCGGTAAAAGCAGTATCCCCAGCCGTATTGAAATTGTAGCGAATGGATTGGATCGCCGACGTATATTCGGCCGTTGTAGCGTGGCCAATAAGCGAAAGTATCCCCGACTGACCATCATAGATGCCCCTGATATTCCCGGTGTTCTCATACAATAGCTCGTCATGGTCCGCCTGGTAAGACTCCGGCCGGAAACTGATTTCCGCCAGGAGGAGGTACTCGCTATCAACATCGGTGACCACCGCGTTTTCCGCCAGCACGAGCGGACCGCGCCCGGATGCGTATAGCAGGGGCGTGTTATCCCATGAAGCGATGACCGGGGCGTCATTCACGGGCGTTACCACGATCAATAAAGAAAAAGGATTACTGCTGGTGGTGCCGTTGCTCACCGTAACCCCGACTGTGAGATTGCCATGGAAATCTTTTGCCGGAACGATCGTCTGACCCGATACAGTATAATTTTCTCCCGGGGAGGCCGTCAGCGTAAAACCAGTCGGATAGCGGCTTTGCGAATCATTTACGATCAGGTCGTTCAGCCGGATTGTTACGGAAGAATCTTCCCTGACTTCCAACGGTCGTTGGGCGAGGATCTGCAACTCGCCTTTGTCAATAACGTCGATCCGGAAAGGGAACACCGGACTTACGGAAGAGCCATCGTTCACCGTGACGTTGACCGACAGGGAGCCGACGAAATTCGCAACGGGTATTACCTGCGTCCCGGTGAAGGTATAGTTGGCGCCGGGAAGCACCTTCAAGGTAAAGCCTGCCGGGTATGCATCGTCGGGATCACTCACGACGAGATGGGAAAGCAGTATCGCGACGCGCTCATTTTTAAAAGTACTCAACCCGGCCTGACCTGTAATCACAGGCGGCACATTGATGTTGTTTTCGATCACGGTTACACGCAGGTTGAACGGAGCACTTTCATTTGTCCCGTCGTTGACCGTCACGGGTATCGTTAGTATCCCGGTGAAATTTGGTGCCGGTGTAATGACGTCGCCGGCTACGGTATAATTTGTACCAGGCCGGACAGACAAGCGGAATCCGGCCGGATAGACATTATCAGGATCGGTAACCGTCAGGTGCGCCAATTCCAGCAACAGAGATTCATTCTCAAGGATGCTCAACGCGGTCTGCCCTGTTATCTGTGGCGGTACGTTTATTGGGGGTGTTACATTCACGGCAACACTAAAGGGGGCACTTGTATCTGTTCCATCATTCACCGTGACAGGAATTTGCAATGTACCGGAAAATCCTGCGGCCGGTGTGATGGTGGTGCCTGCTACGGTATAATTCGTGCCAGGGGAAATATTCAATGTAAAACCTGCCGGGTAAGTATCGTCAGGATCTGTTACTGTCAGGTTGGATAAAGATAATGTAAGGGGGGTATTGGCTGATGTACTCAAACTGGTTTGTCCTGTAATGACGGGCGGCGTATTGGCCGGGGGGATGACGGTAATCGTCAGCGAAAACGGGCTACTGGTGTCAGTGCCGTCACTCACCGTTACAGGCACCGTTAACGTCCCGGCGTAGTTTGCTGCAGGTGTAACAGTTGTGCCGCTTACGGTATAGTTTGTTCCGGCACTCACGTTTAATGTAAACCCCGTAGGGTATGCGTTGTCCGGATCGGCTACCGTGAGATGGGAAAGTTGTAGCGTGATGGGCGTATTGACAGCCGTACTGAGTGCGTCCTGTCCCGTAATAACGGGTGGTACATTGACCAGGGGATTTACGGTTATCGACACCGTGAAAGGTGCGCTGTTATCCGTGCCGTCGTTTACCGTGACCGATACGCTTAGCGTTCCTGAAAATCCATTCAATGGCGTAACCGTTGTGCCGTCAACGGTATAATTTGTGCCCGGGTAAACGGTCAGCGCAAACCCCGCGGGGTAAGGGTCGTCAGGATCGGTCACCGTCAGGTGCGCGAGTTGAAGTACGACCGGTGCGTTTTCATTGGTCGATAAGGCAACGTGACCCGTGATGACCGGCGGAATATTAGCTGCTGCCGTAACGGTTACTGCCAGTGCAAAGGTATTGCTGGTATTCGTGCCATCACTTACGGTGACCGGTACGCTGAGCGGGCCGGAAAAACCGGGGGCGGGTGTGATGGTTGTTCCAGCAACGGTATAGTTACTGCCAGGCGAAACCGCCAATGAAAAACCGTCGGGGTAAGTGTTATCCGGATCCGTAACGATCAGATCGGCAAGCTGAATCGTCAATGCTGTATTTTCGGATGTGCTCAGACTATTCTGCCCGGTGATGACTGGCGGATCGTTTACAGCGCTGACCGTGATTTCCAGATTGAATGGCGCGCTACTCTCCAATCCGTCGTTTACGGTTACCGGAACGACAAGCACGCCGGAGAACCCGGCATTCGGCGTGACCGTCGCTTCGGTAACACTATAATTTGTACCCGGAAAAACGGCCAGGGTATAACCCACGGGAAATGTATTATCCGGGTCGGTTACGCTCAAATGAGAAAGCTGGATGGTAAGCGGAGAATTTTCCGGCGTGCTTAAAGGCACCTGCCCGGTGATTACCGGTGCGACCTGGGTCCCCACCGTTACTTCAATGATGAGGTCATATTTTTTGCTTTGATGCTCGCCATTGTCCACGCGGACGGGCACATACAATGTGCCTGTAAAATTCCCATCGGGTGTCACCGTGGTCCCGGAAACCGTATAGCCGTTGCCGTTGAAAACTTCAAGCGTATAACCCTGAGGATAGGGCGGTGCCTCATCCTCATCGCCATCGCCGGATTCAAGAACCGTCAGGTCTGTCAAGGCTATTGCAATGGGTTGGCCCTGTGTCGTGGTGAGTGGTTTCTGCCCGATGATTTCAGGCTTTTTCTTCTTGGCAAAACCGGAACTGCTTAGAAATACTATGACCAGGATGAGTAAACGATAGCGCATGTCCTTCCACCCTTAAAAGTTTGTTCCAGTAAAGGATTGGCGTTTCGAAAAGCAGGCGGCAAGCCAAAGGCCGGAAAAACCGGGGCGCGGTTGACAGCGAACGAGCTATGGGAATATAATTCCGCAATACAGCATGATACTCGCAGCAGTTTTCTCCGACTAGCGCGGGCTGAAGAGTACAAACGCAACAAGGAGGGTAACGAGGATGTTGAACAACTGAGCAATCAGAAATGCGTACAGTGGCTTGCGGCTGCTGCTGCTGAACAGGTCGGAAAATTTGGTTTCGAGACCGATACTTGTAAAAGCCAACACGAACCAGAGCGACTGAATACTTTTCAAGCTGTCTTTGACCGCGGCAACGCTTGCCGCCGGGATCAGAAAAGAAAACAATATCGATGCAGCCATGAACCCAAGCACAAATTTTGGAAAGCGATCCCAGATCAGCCGTAGCGTGGGTTTTTCCGCTGCGGTAATCCCGTCGCCAGCAGGATCCTTCCGGGTGTACGTCCAGTATATACTGATCGCAAATGCAGCAAGACCCAGCAATACATTTTGCGAAAATTTGACGATCGTGCTGATCTTGACAGCGGTGTCGCCGACCAATGTTCCCGCTGCCACCACAGCGCCCGTTGTATCAATACTTCCGCCAAGCCATGCACCGGTGACCTCTTCGGGAAACGCAAAGTAGTGCGCAATGTATGGCATAAAGATCATCATCGGAATGGCGGTAACGAGCACCAGAGAAATGATATAGGAAAGTTTTTTCGGATCGCCCTTGATTGCGCCCGCCGTTGCGATGGCTGCCGACACACCGCAGATGGACACGGCGCTGGACAACATCATGCTCAACTCGTCATCGAGTTTGAATTTTCTGCAGAGCCAGAATGCGAAGTACCATACCGTGATCACCACGACGAGTGCCTGGAGCAAACCTAACCCGCCAGCTCTCAGTATGTCGGTAAAAATGACGCGCGTCCCCAGCAATACCAGCCCGATCTTTACAAACAGCTCTGCTGAAAGGGCGGCGCGGAACCACGCGGGAAGTTTTACCAGGTTTCCGACAATCAACCCCGTAGCCAGGCTGAAGATCACCGCTTCAAGATTAAGGTCGTTCATCGTGCTGTTGCCGGCGAACACCAACGCTATCACTGTTAACAGGGAAACGATAGGGAAGACCACCACAAAGGAACGCAATGATTTACCGGTCATCCACACCGCCAGCCCGGCGATGATGAATGCGTAAACAAACTGCAGCCCGATGACAGCGATATTGCCGGCACTCAGAACAGACAGCAACTCATCGCCATCCTTCCACGAAAACACGGGCACAGGAGAAACAAAAACATACAGCGAAAGAAAAATAACCAGGAAGCCCATAATCACAACAACCCAATCCTCGGAAAGCGACTTCCTGTTGACGACAATTTCCTGCTGCTGTTCACTCATGAAAAAATACGCATCACTTTAATTAAAAAATAAGACCGGTCATCCGGCAAGATAACGGATGTCACTTAAATCCAAAAGTACACGTCAACAGGCAGTCAATCGTTAATCGGTGAGCCTGACGATACTCAGCCGGCCCTTTGAACCGGCGGCGACGATCAATGAACCTTTTCTCGCTTTCCGCACGACATGAAAAGCCTTTTCGTCCGAAAGCAACTCCCATCTTACGCCGCCATCATACGATATGTCCGCGCCGCCTTTACCGATGGCGAGGACGATCTTGTCGGTGATGAACTCAACACATTCCCGGAGTCCCCTTGTGGGCATGACCGGCGCTTTCCAGTTCTGGCCGCCGTCGGTGGTATAGAAGATATGATTGGTCCGAAGGGTATCCCGCTCATAGTCACCGCCGGCAACGATGCCACGCGCGTTGTCAAGAAACGCTGTTGAAAAAATTCCCGTCATGGTCAGCCCTTGTATCATCGGCGGTTCAAGCACTTTCCAGTGCAGGCCGCGATCCCCGGAAGTCCATACCCGCGAAACCTTACCACCGGTTCCGATAAAAAGGTGGTGTTGTCCAACGCAACGGATATTGGTTCCGCTGGCGGCAAAGGATGCTTCACCGTCCTTCAGGACGGGCCGCGAAATTTCCGGAAGCTCGTTCCAATGCTGACCCCCATCCGAGGTTCGCAGCAACAACATGCGTTGCCCGATCGGATCGCCATACATTATTCCTTCCTGATCGTTCCAGAAATCTGTGCCGTCAATAAAAATTTCCTTATGCTCGTTCCGGTAAACCTCCGACCATGTCAGACCTCCATCCGTTGTCCGGAGAATCGAGGCTGGTGAACCCGCGTTAGCCATTACCGCTGTATTTCCGTCAAAAGCGTAAAGAGAACGGAAATCGCTGTTTTCAAATCCTTTTGTCTGCCTGAAAATCCAGCGCTTCCCGCCATCGGTGGTAAGGCCTGTCCATCCTTTGTTACCGCTTACCCAGGCGATCTGCTCATCAACTACTGAAAGACCCCGGAAGCTTGCTTCGGGTGGGGCGGTTTCGATTATGGTCCACGCAACGCTTTGGGCATAAGCCTGGCAATGCACGAGAAGCAGGAAACAGAGATTCTTTATCATTCACGAATATAATAATTTTTCACACGGACACTTCCCGGCTGTTCTGTCACAACTGAACGTCGAACGCTGCCGAAACCGTTTGTGTAGAAAAATACGACGCGTCATTGCGACCCGACAATGCTTCTTGTTATATTGAATGAAAACCCTCCCAAATATGATCATGGTAACCGTTATTGGAGGAGCCTCGTTCTTCCTCGCCACATACTTCATCAGTGAAGGCAGCCGATTCAAAAAGCTTATTATGGGCATTATGGTAGTCGCTTTTTTGGCAGGGCTCCCGTTCGTCGTTATGACCGCACTGAGCCTGTTGCAGTATATGATCGACAGCTTCATTGACCTCGAAATGTTCCGGATCACTTTCGGGATCGCATTAGCCTGCCTTGTTGTGGTCATGTCTGGTTTCTATTTGATCCGGAAGGAGTAGGAACACACGGCGACACATTTGACCTGACACAAATTGCCAGGTTGCATAACTGTGCCGTCCAGCAATACAGAAACCTTTTGCCAGTAACTTTAAGCCTTACGTTCTGAATTGTTATCCGGAATGAGGATCGAGGATAATGTTTTTTTCCATGCGTCCAGCGAAGATGGTTTCTGCACGAAGTCGGCACCGAGTTCGCGGCATTTGTCGATCACGAACTGGTTTGTCACGCTGGACAACATCACGACGGGAACACGTTTATACCGGGCGCTTAGTTTCAGTTCCTTTATAAACGCGACCCCGTTGATCGACTGGAGGTGAAGATCCACAAAGATACAATCAGGCGGATTTGCCAGACCCTGCAGCATCTGGTACGCTTGCGTATCAGTCGATGCGATCATACAGCTAATCGAAGGATCAATTTCGTGTATCGTTTCGCGGACAAGGTCGAGGTCGTCGGTATCGTCATCGAGGTACAGGATCGTCATGGCACTAAAACTAAGATCAAATGACTGAACAAAAAAAATCAGCGCCTGATTTCTATGGCCGCCTGATTGATGTGCTCCGCCGTTCCCACACGAGTTGCATCGTTCATCATTTGAATACCAAGAGCTTAGGGGTCCAATACTCGGCGTTTATACGAAATGTGTGGAAGTATTTCCTTTACCTGAGCATCCAATGCTGACGCTGGTAAAGTCAGGAATGCAAAAGTTATCCACAATTTCCTTCCGGCCATCTTCCATTAAAAATAGGCTTGATGGTTTTTAGTAGAAATACACAATCTATCCACAAGCTCCTTTCTGCCCGCGACATCGATGGCACAAGTTTTATTTGCCGCGGCGTTTACATACTTCCAGCAGCATTAAAAGACGGGTGCTGCAACCTGTGTCGTGTTGACGGTGTGCAGATGGAATAACTTTTCTATGTCAGGTCGAAAAAAAGTTCATGTATATACTGGGAATAAACGCAGCCTTTCACGATTCTTCTGCCTGTCTGGTGAAAGACGGACAACTGGTGGCCGCAGCAGAGGAAGAACGGTTCACGCATATCAAGCATGGGAAACGCCCGATCCCGT
>DASPJC010000165.1:0-15905 GCA_035628815.1 Ohtaekwangia sp.
CCTGCAAATAAAGCACAATTCTTTTAATAGTGTTCGGGTGTTCGGGTGTTCAGGTGTTCGGGTGTTCAGGGGTTGAGGATCATAAACTTCACAGAATCCAACATCAGGAATCCCGCCTGCCAGCGCTGCGTCCTTCGCAACGCGGGCAGCGTTCAGAACCATTTTTGGCGCAGCACTTCCGCGCTAGAACGCTTGGACCAAATCCGGTATCAGCGAGTTTACCATTCAGCCAATCCCAACATCCCACTTCCAGAATCCAATATCCAGTATCAAAATTTTCCAAATTTTAAAGTGACATTATACGTCATATCTCTCAGATCACCATCCGTCATCCCTTTTCCATCGCTTCCATACGCAAGACGGTAAGACACGCCGGGACTTAACCGCATCCAACGGAAAATATTTACTTCTACCTGCATCCCGGGCTCCGCTACAAAGAACCAGTTCTCGTCAGGGTCGAGGTCATCACCCCAGGGCGAATAGTCATCGCCATGGTTATAACGTTCATACTGGACGGTAAAACCGGCACCTGTAAAAGCGTGAAAGACCAGGTGGATCGCTTTGTTGGATCCCACTACATATTCCATCACCATGCCGGCCTGTCCATATTCGTAGCTCATCCGTTTGCCGGGATTGGCACTGAATTCGGCAGGAACACGGATATCGTTTGTCACCGCCGCCGCACCCAGACCGATCAGGAAACGGTGGTTTACAAACCAGCCGCCGTAGACTCCGGCGATATTGGCATATTCGCCCCGGATCGTTGTAAACTTATTGGTCAATGCGCCGTAACCACCCGAGGCATGGGTGGGGCGAAAAACGGTTTGAATTTCCTGAGGAAAGGCCTTGCTGCAGATCAGCAGTGCGGCAACAAGTGCGATCGAAAGTTTCATGGCTGGTTGTTCATTTTTTAGTATGGACAACCATGCTGGGGATTACCCCTATCCCGAGATGCTTTTTATAATTGTTCGGCTGCTCCGGCCTTCGAACATCAACACATCTACCCTTTTAAGAGATCTGAGAATGCTTTTTTGTGAGCGGAAAAGTTAAAAGCAGTGATCGCGCCATCCATTCCGGAACGGATAGCATCCAGTTGAAGGTTACCGATGCTGCCCTCATGGGTGTGATGAACCGTTCTTGCAGGATTATAATGGCCGGATTCGATATCGCGGCCGACCTTTTTATACGCATCCCGGAAGGGCATTCCCGTCAGCACCAAACGGTTTACTTCCTCGACGCTAAAGAGAAATTTATAATTCTCGTCTTCCAGTATGCCTTCTTTTACCTGAACGTTCGACAACATCAGCCTTGCCATGCCAAGACAATCCTTGAGATTCCGGATGGCCGGAAAAAGCATTTCCTTCAGCAGCTGCAGATCACGGTGATATCCCGACGGAAGATTGGCCGTCGTCAGGATGATATCATTGGGAAGCGCCATGACCTGGTTGCAACGCGCGCGGATGAGTTCGAATACGTCCGGGTTCTTCTTATGCGGCATGATGCTCGAACCTGTGGTCAGTTCATCGGGAAATGAAATAAAGCCAAAGTTCTGATTCAGGAACAGGCATGCATCCATTGACAGTTTGCCCAACGTAGCCGCTACGTTAGACAAGGCAGCCGCGACGATACGCTCGGTTTTTCCGCGGCCCATCTGCGCATAGACAACGTTGTGATTCAACCCTTCGAAACCCAGCAGCGTTGTCGTCATCGTCCGGTTTAAGGGGAAAGAGGATCCATATCCAGCCGCCGAACCAAGGGGATTTTTGTTAACGACCCGGTACGCGGCCTGCAGGGTGATCACATCGTCCCACAGACTTTCGGCATAAGCCCCGAACCACAGACCGAAGGAAGATGGCATGGCCAGTTGGAGGTGCGTGTAGCCCGGCAGAAGATGTTCTTTATAGGTGGCACTTTGCGTGATGAGCAGATCGAAAAGCGTTTTCACCTCAACCACGACCAGTTCGATCTCATGGCGCAGGTAGAGCTTGATATCCAGCAGCACCTGGTCATTTCGTGACCGCCCACTGTGAATTTTTTTACCGACGTCGCCCAGTACCTTGGTGAGCTCGAGCTCAACTTGGGAATGAATGTCCTCCACGCCGGGCTCTACCTTGAAGTTACCGGCCCCGATCTTTGCGTAAATATTCCTGAGCTCCCCAGCCAGCACGTTCCGTTCATCGGCCTGGAGCAGACCGATGGATTCAAGCATGGTGATATGGGCGAGGGATCCCAGCACGTCAAAGGGCGCAAGCAGCATGTCCATCTCCGGGTCTCTACCCACGGTGAACCGTTCCACTTCTTGCAGGGACGCTTTATCTTTTTGCCAAAGCTTCATGGTATTAAAATCTTTCTGTTGCATTGTTGATGATCTCTTCCGTGCTCGCGATCGCTGCGTACTCGTCCTTCAAATTAGCCAATGCCATCGCGTGAACCAACGTTGCCGGGTACTTTGTTCCGTCCAGGCCGGTTTTATCGAAACAGGCGCAGGCATCGGACACGACGACCGTGTTGAAACCGGTGTCACCGGCCATTCTCGCCGTGGCTTCGACGGAATTGTTGGTAACAAAACCAGTGATCAATATCGTAGTCGCTTTCTGGTCCCGAAGGTGTTTATCCAGCGGCGTGTTGATAAAGGCGTTGGCTGTCGACTTTTTTATGACGACATCATCCGGATGCGGCCGGACAAAATCCATCAGTGCATGCCCTTCCTTATCGGGGTAAAAAGGCGAGGTGGGCGTCGTCGACGAATGCTGTACAATGATAACAGGCCAGGTCCTTTCGCGCCACAGACTTAACAGTCGTGCTATGTTTTGCTCAGCCGCTGGGTTGTTACGGTTGCCGCCCCAATGCGCTGCATCATTTATTCCGTGCTGCACATCGATCACGATCAGGGCAGGCTTTTTCATAAGTTACAGAATGACTTCATTCAGCAGGCTGACGTAGGTTTGAATACCCTGCCGGATCTCGTGTACATAAATAAATTCATCAGCCGTATGCGATCGCGCCGAATCGCCGGGTCCCATTTTTACGGAAGGTGTGGGAATGAGCGCCTGATCCGACGTAGTGGGTGATCCATAGCAGTTAATC
Source organism: Ohtaekwangia sp. (assembly GCA_035628815.1). GTDB lineage: Bacteria > Bacteroidota > Bacteroidia > Cytophagales > Cyclobacteriaceae > Ohtaekwangia. The sequence goes on from DASPJC010000165.1 coordinate 3,088, forward strand.
CCAAGCTTAATCGCCGCTTTCACCAATGCATGATCATCCGCGATACCGGATGGTCGCATCCGCATCGAGCGCGGTGTAACGTCACTCTTCACATTCCTTTTGATCACCGTCAGCAGTTCTTCCAGCGTATAGGCGTCCGTTACCCTCACATCCACTGTATAATGACACTCTGCAGGCACCACGTTGTGCTGTTTGCCGGCATTAATGATCGTCACTGTCATTTTGATAGGGCCAAGTGTATCCGAGACATCGGGAAATTTGTAGGTTCTGAACCAGTCGATATCCTGCAATGCTTCGTAGATCGCATTGATACCTTCTTCCCGTGCGGCATGTCCTGCTCTTCCCCGGGCAATACAATCGAGTACCATGAGGCCTTTTTCAGCAGTTGCCATCTGGCATAAGGTGGGCTCGCCGACAATGGCAAAATCGATCGGCGGAAGCGATGACCAGATGCTTTCAATCCCGCCCGTACCGGAGATTTCCTCCTCGGCTGTAGCCGCCAGGACAACGTTGTATTTTAAATCCTGTTGGGGATAATAATGAAGAAACGTGCCAATGAGCGAAACCAGTGGTCCGCCGGCATCATTACTTCCCAGGCCGAATAATTTCTCGTCGATAATCTCAGGTTTGAATGGATCGCGGGTGTATTGCGGATTGGGCTTAACCGTATCGTGATGGGAGTTCAGCAACACCGTTGGCCGGGAAGGATCGAAGAACCGGTTTTTCACCCACACGTTGTTACCCTTGCGGTACGAATGAACATGCTCCTTCTCAAAAAAATCCTCCAGTACAGATGCGACTTCATCCTCCTCTTTGCTGAAAGAAGGTGTAGCGATAAGCTGCTGGAGCAAATGTGTAGCCTTTTCAAATAATACTTCCATAATAAAGGGAAACTCAAACCGCTCAGACAGTAATCAACGTCCCTGCTGTTTCCTGTCCTGTATTTTTTAACAGGTCGACAGCCTCTCCGATCAGCACTTCCCGGACACCGGCGTTGATCGCGCCATAAGCATTTTCAAGCTTGGGCAAAATGCCGTCAGCGAAAGCCTGTTGCCCCAGGAGATCATCGTACATTTTCTTAGTCAGATGATGAATGACCGAATCGGCCTTATTGATGTCGCGTAAAACACCTTTCTTCTCGAAACAAAAGATCAATCGCACGTCAAAATGTTTGCTGAGCGCGACCGCAAGCACCGATGCGATTGTGTCAGCATTGGTGTTCAATATATTTCCTTCCGCATGCGTCAATGGCGCAAACACCGGTACCAGATTTTGTTTCAGTACGGCATGCAACAGTGTGGTGTTGATGCTGTCCGTGGTGATGTCACCCACATAGCCATAGTCGATGTCCTTTACTGGTCGCTTCACCGCCTTGATCACGTTTCCGTCGGCGCCGGTCATACCGATGGCATTACAGCCGTGCTGTTGGAGTCCGGCAACCAGTTGCTTGTTCACCAGACCACCATACACCATCGTTACCAGATCGAGCGTCTCCCGGTCCGTTATACGCCGGCCGTTAATATAGTTCGATTCGATTCCCAACTGCGTGCCAATTTTCGTTGCAAGTTTCCCACCGCCGTGAATCAGGATCTTCGGTTCTTTAATCGACGCAAAATCACTGAGGAAAACCTTCAACGCTTCCGGGTTGTCCAGGACATTACCGCCGATTTTTATGACAAAGAGTTTCATGTGGATGAAATTGCCGAACGATATCAAATGCTTCTCAATATTTCACTCAATACTGCCTGCGCGGCCCACACGCGGTTAGATGCCTGCTGCGTAACAATGCTGTTGGCGCCGTCCAGTATTTCATCACTCAGCTCGACGTTCCTTCTTACCGGCAGACAATGCATGACTTTGGCGTGATTCGTCAGAAGAAGTTTTTCGTTCGTCAGCATCCAGCCCGGGTCGTTGCAGTAAATTCTTCCATAATCCTGGTACGTGCTCCAGTTCTTGACATACACAAAATCGGCATCCCGCAACGCATAGTCCTGGTCGTGGGTGATCGAAGCACCCTGTACAAACTGCTTATCAAGTTCATAATCCTCGGGATGCGTGATTACAAAATCGGCCTCGCCCCAGGCATTGATCCACTGCGCGAAACTGTTGGCTACACATTGTGGCAATGCTTTCACATGCGGCGCCCAGGTAAGTACAATCTTGGGCCTTCTTTTTTCTTTAAATTGTTCAGTGATGGTCAGGATATCGGTGAGGCTTTGCAAGGGGTGTAACGTTGCGCTCTCAAGACTTACGACAGGGATACCGGCGTAGCGGATGAATTGTTTCATGAACAGTTCGCTGTAATCGTCAGTACGGTTTTGCAACGAAGGGAAAGTCCGGATACCCAGCACATCGAAATACCTGCCCAGTATGGGTGCAGCATCCTTCACATGTTCGACCGTGCTGCCGCTCATGATAGCTTCTTCTTCAAACTCGAGCGACCATCCCTCCTGCCCGACATTAAAAACAATTGCCTCCATGCCGAGGTTGGCTGCAGCGATTTGCGTGCTGAGCCGTGTGCGCATACTGGGATTTAGGAAAAGCAACCCCATTCTTTTATTCGCACCCAATGTTCTGTTCCGGAATGGATCCGCTTTGTAGTCAAGCGCCTTGCGTACCAAAGCGTTGATATCAGGGGCATCTTCGACAGCGATAAAATTTTTCATGTCAGTTCTTCTTTCAGGGCTGTGAGCAATTGATCGGCCTCGCTGCGTTTCAAGGCCAGCGATGGCAGAAGCCGGATGACGTTTGGCTTGGCTTCCCCTGTAAAAATATGATGCTTGAACAATAAATTGCTGCGTACGCTTTTATTTTCTTCCGGCACATCAAACCCGATTATCAGGCCACGGCCCCGTACCGCGGTCAATCCCTTGATTCGCAACAATTCGGTCATCAGGTAAGTGCCGATTTCGGTTGCGTTGAGCATGAGATCTTCGTTTTGAATAACCTCCAAAACAGCAAGTCCCGCTGCAGCCGCAAGATAATTCCCGCCAAAGGTCGTTCCCAGCATACCACTCCAGGGTTTGATATCACCATGAATCAGGACGCCGCCAACAGGAAAGCCATTGCCCATACCTTTTGCCATGGTGATCAGGTGCGGACGCACGCTGGCAAACTGATGGGAGAAAAATTTTCCGGTCCGTCCATAGCCGGACTGGATCTCGTCCAGTATCAGCAGTGAACCGTTCTCCGTGCACTTCGTTTCCAACAGGTGTAAAAAGCTGTTTTCCGGTAATTGAATTCCGCCAACACCCTGGATGCCCTCGATGATCACGGCGGCCACCTGGTTGTCAAGTGCATTCAAAAAAGCCTTCTCGTCATTCAGCGGTACAAAAACGACCTCGTGACCTGCGTTGAAAGGCGCAATGATCTTCGGGTTGTCGGTGGCTGCCACGGCCCCGGAAGTCCGTCCATGAAAGGATTTTTTAAATGCAATAATCTTTTTCCGACCGGTGACGAAGGACGCAAGTTTCATGGCGTTCTCATTTGCTTCGGCGCCGGAATTGCAAAGAAATAACTGGTAATCCGGATAGCCCGACACCTGCCCAAGCTTTTCGGCCAGCTTCTCCTGTAATGGATTTTGAACACTATTGGAATAAAAAGCGATCCGTACGAGCTGGTCGTTCAATGCCTTTATATAATGCGGATGTGAGTGGCCAATGGAAATGACGGCATGTCCGCCATAAAGATCGAGATACCGGTGACCCTGGTCATCCCAAATCCAGGAGCCTTCCGCTTTGACTGGTGTGATGTTAAATAAGGGATAGACGTCGAAGAGTTTCATGGGCGATTTAATAATCCGTAGTGAAGCCGATGTGATGTGTGTTCATGTGCGCTAGAAGGCAATGCTTTTCAGCTTTAAGCCGGCGGTTTCTTCGAGCCGGAACATGAGGTTCATATTCTGAACGGCCTGGCCGGACGCACCCTTCAGCAGATTATCCAGCGCGGAATGAACGACCAGGACATCGCCCTCTTTCTCAAGACCGATCAGGCACTTGTTTGTATTGACCACCTGCTTCAAGTCAACAGTCGTGTCGGACACCACGGTAAAATGATGACCATAGTAAAAGTCCTGATACAGTTTTTTGATCTCCTCCAACGGCTGTTTCGTCCGGATGGCGGAACTCACGAATATTCCGCGCGTAAAATCGCCGCGCCAGGGGATAAAATGAATGGGCGCATCAAAATCCGGCTGCGATTGCTTTAAAATATAATTGATCTCCTTCAGGTGCTGATGGGTGAGCGTCTTATAAGCCGAGATGTTGTTGGACCGCCAGCTGAAGTGCGTAGTCTCCTGCAATTTTTGCCCGGCGCCTGTCGATCCCGTTATACCCGTCGTATGTACGTCGGTCAGCAAACCGGCTTTCGCCAGGGGAAGCAAACCAAGTTCGATTGTCGTGGCAAAGCATCCGGGGTTTGCGATGTTGCGGGCACCGCGAATCTGTTCGCGGTTTAACTCCGGCAACCCATATACAAAGCTGCGGCCGGGCAATCCGTCGCCCAGGCGAAAGTCCTGGCTGAGGTCGATGATCGCGATAGCAGGATCGATAGGATTTTCCACCAGGAACTTTTTACTTTCACCGTGCCCGAGACAAAGGAAAATAACTTCTGCTGATGCATCGATGGAGTCGGTAAACGTGAGATTCGTTTCACCGAGAAGATCCGGGTGTGCGACATGTAATGGATTGCCGGCGTTACTCCGGCTGTGTACAAAAACCAGTTCAGCTTTCGGATGGTTGAGCAGCAGCCGGATCGTTTCGCCCCCCGTGTATCCAGCCCCACCTATAATGCCTGCCTTGATTTTATCCATGATGTAAAACCTGGCCCCATGGCCAATTTATGATGATTACAATGAAGTCTTATTTATTCAAACGATTTTCCGCCGGCGCTTTCTGAAACCTGGTGATAGATAGCAGTCTGGTTGCCGAATATTTTTGTAAATCCTTTTACATCGTCGCCGGTCCAGCCGAGGTTCATCTCGCCATACTTTCCGAATTTCGACGACATCAGGTCGAACGGCGATTCGATTCCCAGCACCTGAAAGCGGTATGGGTAGAGTTGCACGTGAACGTCACCGGATACCTGTTGTTGCGTGCTGGTTAGAAAGCTTTCAAGATCGCGCATCACCGGATCGAGGTACTGTCCTTCGTGCAGCCAGTTGCCATAGAATTGTGCCAGCTGATCTTTCCAGCTTAGTTGCCACTTGGTAAGCACGTGTTTCTCCAGCGCATGGTGGGCCTTGATAATGACCATCGGCGCGGCAGCCTCGAATCCGACACGGCCTTTTATGCCGATAATGGTATCGCCAACATGCACATCACGCCCGATACCATAAGGTCCGGCGATCGCCTGCAAAAACTGTATGGCTTCCGTGGGATGCCCGAAGGACCGGTCATTTACTTTTATCAATTCGCCTTTCTCAAATACCAGTTTTACCGCTTCACTGTCCTTTTTTGTAACCGGCGTAGGCCACGCTTCCTCCGGGAGCATCCCCAGTGATTTAAGGGTCTCTTTTCCGCCGACAGATGTTCCCCATATTCCCTTGTTCACCGAATACATGGCCTTCGCGAAATTCATCTGAACACCTTTTGACTGCAGGTAGCTGATTTCCTCTTCGCGCGACAGTTTCATTTCACGGATGGGCGTGATGATCTCAATGCCGGGAACAAGGATGTTCAGAATCATATCAAACCTGACCTGGTCGTTGCCTGCCCCCGTACTGCCATGGGCTACCGCCTCGGCTTTGATCGCTTTGGCATGCCTGGCCGTTGCCAGTGCCTGCGACATCCGTTCGGCACTGACGCTGAGGGGATACGTGTTGTTCTTCAGGACGTTTCCGTAAATCAGGAATCGTATGACCTTGTCGTAATAGTTCCGGGTCTCATCCACGGTTTTGTGAGAAGCAACGCCAAGATTTTTAGCGCGGTTTTCGATTTCACGGATCTCGTCGGCATCAAAGCCACCCGTGTTGACCGTGATGGTATGAACCTCGTAGCCTTTTTCATCGCCCAGATACTTGACACAATATGAGGTATCCAAACCCCCGCTGAACGCCAGTAATACTTTCTTTTTCATGATCTTCTTTTACACACCTTGCCCAGTCTCCCATCTTTTCCCGACTACGGAGTAGCCTAATTTACCGTGGAAGCAGCGGCAAGCTTACCAAAAAAATATGCTTAATAATGATTTTTTCTTCTCGGGATCGCTGTTACCGTCGTCTTTTTTACGGAACGACTTCAGCAGCACAAATTGCTTGAAGCGAACCCATCTTTCGAACAGGCTGAAATTTCCTTTGAACGCGCGATGACGTTGTGTCACAAGATCCCCTTCAGGCGTGACGACGGTCGCAGTTTTAGCTTCCTGCTGGGCGGCTTTCGCAGCAGCGGCTGCCTTTATCTTAGCTTCTGCTTCGACCGGATCGAAAAGCATGGCGGTACACATACAGTTCTTCCGGCCCTTGCTCATGAGAATTTCATAGTTGACGCAGCTTTGGCAACCTTTCCAGAATTCTTCATCGTTGGTCAATTCGGAATACGTCACCGGCTCGTAGCCGAGGTCGGAATTGATCTTCATGACGGCCAATCCGGTCGTCAGGCCGAAAATTTTAGCGTGCGGATACTTTTCGCGCGAGAGGCCAAAGATCTTTTGTTTGATCTCCGTGGCGACCCCGGTTTTGCGGAAAGCCGGCGATACGATAAGACCCGAATTGGCAACATACTTGTCGTGTTCCCACGCTTCAATGTAACAAAAGCCCACCCAGGTTCCTTCCGGTGTGACAGCAATGACGGCCTTGCCTTCGTCCATTTTTTTCCGGATGTAGTCTGGTGAGCGCTTGGCAATGCCGGTGCCACGTGCTTTGGCTGATTCCTCCATCTCATGGGTAATGGTTTCAGCATAATGTTTGTCATCCGCTGTTGCCAGCCTGACAATAAGGTTATGATTGTTCAATGTTGATTCAGTATTATATACTACGATATTAAAAACACCTGTGCCAGAAAGCACAAAAGACGCAATGTCCTGGACATCGCGCTTGCAACTCAGAAAGTTGGGATGTAGGTATCAGATACGCGCAAAGCGCACGGGTCGCGGTCGCCTGGTCACCATGCAGGCTATAGAGTAGAACTGAGCAGTTCTGCTGGAGTGGTAAGCAGCCTTGGCCGCTTTAACTATGGTGAACAATGTTTTCAATTTCTTTCTTAATGTTTAGGGTTAAACGTTAGATGAAAATCATTCAGTTTTTGTTTTTTGTTCTTCAATAATGCAAAATTAAACGATAAAGTTTGGTAAATGGCAAACTTTGGACCAACAAACTTCAAAATAATTTTGTCTTGACCACGAACAGAAGTTAGTAAAGCGTTGCTAGCTGATTTTTTAAAGGGACTAAGAACGTTCGGCTGATTTCAGGATTGGCGTTGACAAAAGCTGCCAGCCTCCAGCTGCGGACTGCGATCTGATTTTTTAGAGGACAAGGACGTATGCCTTCCGTCCCTTTAAGCATCTCCCAATGCCTAATGCCCAATCCCCCAATGCCCAAAACAGAAGCAGGTACGCCGACAGGAAAAAACTTTTAAAGCGTAGCGTATTACAGGTCTACACACCTCAAAAATCCGGGCAGGGAATCATCAGCTTGTCTTTCGGTGGCTTGCGCGGATTGCGCATCGGCCAGGTGTAAACCAGGCTGAACTCATGGGCACCCCCGCTCTGCGGGCCGAGTTTCGAGATGGTAAAATCAAAGCTGTAACCGATGTTGATGGCATCCTTCGCGCCCAGCTTGGTGAAGCCAAGAAGCAGTACGATGGATTCGTTGTTGGCAATACCGCCAAGATTCTTGAACGGAACGCCACGGTACCAGGTACCAAACACCAGGGGCTCGAATGTGAAGTATAATCCCAGGTCGAGCTGATCAAACCTGCCCTGATGCCGGTATTGAAAAGCAGGGGCGATACTCCGCTCGGTGTTTCTCATCTGCCCGGCAACACCGGTTACACCCGGTTTCATATAGAACTTGAATCCACCGTGAAAGGATAGCTTGATCGGAAGCGGACTATCCTCACCGATAAGACTTTGGTTTGGCTGCGTAAGATGCCATGCGGAAACGCCGAGCCACGCGCTGCGTGTAAAGAATACGCCACCGAACGAAAGATCCACAAAGGTCTTGCTGGATTGGGTATTGAACGTCTCGGCCGTGGGCTGATCTATGAATTCCCCGGTCGTTGGGTTGAACTGATCTCCGAAAGTGAGTTTATTAAAGTTAATGTCGCGGCTATACAACGCTACCTGTGCACCGGGACGAAAACCAATTGCATCGGTGATTTGCAGTTCATAGGAATACTGCAGCCCTATGGACAACGACCGCAACCCCGCCAGCCCTTCCACGTCGCGTGTCAGGATCATGCCAACACCGCTGTTCTTGTCCTCGATAAAGTAGTCAAAATACACCGACGCTGTGGTGAAGTTCGCATCGATTGCAGGCCATTGATTGCGATAGTTCATACCAGCCCGTGCCTGATTGGTCGATCCGGCAAGGGCCGGGTTGAGGTATAATGGAGCAGCATAAAACTGGGAGAATTGAGGGTCCTGGGCAGTTACCGCACCTTCCGCCAGAAGCATTAATAACATTACTAACAGTACAATTCTGTACATCGAGTTAATTGATTTTGAATGATGCAATCAAGGCAAATTAAGGAAAAGTTATCCGTTATTCTCCAATCGCCAGGCGGAAAAAGCAAAGCCGGCGATTAAAGCGTGGCGTTTACGATTAACGTAATTTTATGCCAAATTGTATACTTTAGGGGGACTTGAGCGTTTTACGATTGATGAACCAAGAGCCTGGTCGTAAGTTAAGGTGGCTATAATTTTTTTTATGCATAAGACATCTAGGGTCAAAAGGATACTGATCACTGCATTAATAACGGGGCTGCTGATGCCCCTGGGCCTTCTTGCCCAGAATTTCTCTGCCTATAACTGGTATTTTGGAAACAGCCCGAATGGGATCCGGTTCAGCAGGTCCACGAATTCGGCCAGCATGGTTACGCATCAATTTACGCCTTTCGGTCAGGGAGGGAGTGCCGTGGCCAGTGATCCCGTCACCGGGAACCTTTTATTCTATACGGACGGAACACGGGTGATCGATGCTTCACATCAACCCATGCCCAACGGTAACGGCTCTTTACTGGGCGATGCCGCGCAGAATCAGCCGGTGGCCGTTTGCAGGGTTCCGGGAAAGACGGACAAATACTATGTCTTTCACCGGAGTGGCGGTACCCTCCGGTTTACGATCATTGATCTGACCCAGATCGGAAACGCTGTAAATTTTGGCCAGCCCCCGCTGGGTAATGTCGACAACGACACGGTCAACCTTGTCGTGCCTACGGTACCCGCAGGTCTGTCCGAAGCGATGATCATCCTCCCGCATTCCAATGGAACAGACTTCTGGCTGATCACACATACAACGGGGACCACGAACTATAATATTACCCTGATCAGTGATACAGGTTTTGGGCCGACAACAATGGCCTCTACAGGATTCATCCAGGAGGCAGCCAGCTTTTCGTGGCATGCGACGACCAATCGCATAGCCGTCGCCCCGAAGCAGGCGTTGCGCGATGTGGAGGTCCTGACCTTCAGCGAAACGCCCACGCCCGGATTTACCAGTCTGCTCGTTTCCAATTCTGCAGTCAACGGCACCGCGGGCCAATCGATCTATGACACCGAGTTTAGCCGCAATGGACAATTCCTTTATGTGTCCGTGCATGGCCAGGCCGCTCCTGCCATAACGGCTGATGTTCTCCAATATGATCTCACCGCCCTTTCGCTCACCGCACAATCGGTGCTGCCCGCGCCACCGCCTTTCCAAAGCTACGGACTGCAGATGGGTCCTGATAGCGTGATCTATCATTTGTACCAGGCAACATCCGGCGGGCCATTCCGGCTCGGCGCTCTCACCAATACCGACACCGTTGCTGCCGAAGTGAACTACAACGCACAGATTTTTACCGGCAATTTTTCGGGGCGACAGTTCCCAACTTTTGCACCGTTCGACTCCCTGGATATAGAAGTTTTCTTCGAGGCCAGCGGGCTGTGCGCAAACGCACCAACAACATTTTTCCCAACCGTGATCCCGGGTGCTGACAGTCTAAACTGGGACTTCGGAGACGGCACCGTTACGAGTGACTGGAGCCCTGTTCACACGTACGCACAGGGAGGAAGTTTCCCTGTCCGGCTTACGGCCTTCCTGAATGGCCAATCGAAAGACACCGTACAAACCGTGGCCATCACAAACTTTGACACACAGATCAGCCTGGTCTCGGATACCACCGCCTGTAGCTGTGAACTTCCGTTCTCAAAGCAGACCGATCCGCCGTCGCCGCCACCCACTAGCTGTGGGTCCTTCCAGGTAACGGCCCAGATCAACGGAAGCGGCAATCCAACCTGGCAGTGGTTCGGTCCTGCCGGTCCGATCGGATCACCCTCTACCGGAACATCTGCGACACTTACCCCGGATTCCGCCGGATATTACTATCTCAAAGCTGAAGTAGGAGGATGTTTCACCTATGCCGGCGTCAACATCAGGGAGTACGGCATCCAGGACCAGCGCGCCAACATATGGTATTTCGGACAGAACGCGGGTCTCGATTTTAACCCGCTCCCGGATGATCCTGTCCAGCCCATATCCAACCCGGTGATGGATGCGCCGGAAGGTACGGCGACGATCTCTGACCGGAATGGCCAGGTGATCTTCTTCACGGACGGAAATACCGTATGGGACAGGGCCTTCACGCCTATTGCGTCAGGCATCGGAGGCGACCCGGGCGCTACGCAGTCATCGCTGATCATTCCGGTACCGGGAGACGAAACGCTGTTCTATATTTTCACCACGCAGGAAATTTATGGCACCGGGCAATTCCGGTTGAGCTATTCATTGTTTGATCTGAAAGTGGGCACATCCGGTGCGTTGATAAAACAAAATGTTCTGTTGTTCGAGAAAAGCACAGAGCGGATCACCGGCAACGGCAACTGGCTTATCGCCCATGAATTCGGGAACAATTCGTTCCGCGCCTATCGCATTTCGGCACAGGGTATTGATAATCCCGTTATCTCCAGCATCGGGTCAGATCATTCTTCGGCAAGCGATGTCAGCGGAAGAGGTTATATGAAGCTGGGGCCATTGAACCGCCTGGCCGTAGCGTTGTCTACCCCTGGTGTTTCGAATGTCGTAGAGGTCTTTGATTTCGTTGACTCGACCGGCGTCGTTACCAATTTCCGGTCGCTAAACCTGAACAGTACGACAGGACAGGTTTATGGTGTCGAGTTCGGCGCGGGGGGAAATAAACTTTTCGCCACCCTCTCTAACCCGGGTGCGTCCAAACTTTACGAGTTTGCCTTTGATACCCTGGGGATGCCGTATGAAATCCAGCCGCCGCAATCTGCCGCCACCATCAATGAGGAACTCGGCGCAATTCAATTGGGGCCCGATGGTCAGCTCTACGTCGCGGTGAATAATAAACCGTACCTGGGCGTAATCAGTGTATCCGGCGATACCACCCAGACATCCACTTTCAATGTCAGCCAGCAGCCCTTGACCCCTTCTGTTCCGCCGGCGAATGGCATGAGCAGACTTGGTTTGCCGAATTTCATACAGATCATTTCCGATCCGACGCAAGGTCCAATCATCAATGTATCGGGACTATGCTTCGGTGACTCTACTTTCTTCACCGGTTCAGGCACTGATCCCATCGACACGTTAACGTGGATATTCGGCGACGGCAGTTCGGTAAAAGGGGTTAACATGACCGCGGTACGGCATCTTTATGCACAACCGGGGCCCTACACGGTACGACTGCGTATCAGCAACCGTTGCGTTGGATTTATAACAGAACTTACGCGCAGAATCGTTATCACGCGGCCGCCGGAATTGCCGTTGACTCCCGTTACGATATGCCATCCGCCGGAACCCCTGGATGCCAATCCAACGAATGCCCCCAACCTTGCCTATTCGTGGTCTACCGGTGACACGACACGGGTGATAAACGTAAGCAACCCGGGCACATACCTCGTTACGATCACCAACAGAACTACGGGATGTACGACCGACGGCGTCATTGAAGCCTTTCCTTCCCTTACGGTAATTGATCTTGGTCCGGATTCAACAGTCTGTTCAGCGCCTGGCGCAGGATTGACCCTTAATACAGGTATCAGTCCTGCATTCCCGACGAACACCTGGACACGCGATGGCATCGTGATCGGCGGCAACACGGGTCCGACACAGTTTGTGGATTTGTCTGTTCCCGGTGTTGATGTCTATACGGTAGAGTTTTTCGATCCCGGAAGTACCTGTTTCGTGCGCGACACAATTACTTTCACGATCAATGGAACCCCGGGCCTGAGTGTCACTAACAATGGCCCACTGGCCTGTACCGGTGACCTGACCGGACAACTCGCGGCAACGATCACGCACACACCTGGTGATCGTGTTTCTTATATTGTCAGCGGAGCAAACCTCGGATTTACTGAAACCAGGTCAGACCTTTTGTCTGGCGTTTACAACATACCCAATCCCGCTGCATTAGGGCCGGACACCTATACCGTCACTGTTTTCGACCAGGTATCGCAATGTTCCGCTACGGAAGTCGAGATCATCAACTCCAGTGCTTTTGATGTTGCGGCAAATTCAGCTCCTGTATGCGGAACGGGGGCCATATCGGTCGAAATTACGTCACTGACGCCGGCGATTCCAACGACCGCCGGGACTTATCGCGTGATCAACACGGCAACCAGCCAGGTCGTGGATTCAGGAAACAAACCGGCCACAGCGGTTT
>DASPJC010000166.1:0-8853 GCA_035628815.1 Ohtaekwangia sp.
ACGCCGTATCTTTTTTCGCACGGGGTCGTTACCAACGAAGCATATACGGTTGGCAAGCAGATCAATATTCTGATGCGCTCCGGAGCGCTGCTCGACATCGCGCAGGCATCCGACCTTCCAAACATTCACGCTATCAGCAAAATCGTGAAAAAAAACTACCTCTGCTGGCCTAAAAATGTATATTTGTCCGAATAGGCACCAGGCGCCAGGATAGTTCCAACGCAGATATTCCCTGACGCATGGGCCGGAAACACTAACATCACAGCATCCGTGGCACGTGCATCTATCCGATAACCAGATGCGTGAATGCCTGATGCCCAATTGCCTATTTATGGAATTTACCGTCAGTCAGATCGCCGCGATGCTCGGCGGAGAAGTGCAGGGAAAGGGTGGTGACAAAATCAGCATGCTGGCAAAGATACAGGATGCCCGGCCCGGGCAGATTGCGTTTCTCTCCAATCCCAAGTACGAACAATACATTTACACGACGCAGGCGACAGCCGTCATCGTCAAAAAGGATTTTGCACCGCGCCGGGAGGTCACGGCAACGCTGATCCTTGTCGATGATCCCTACAGCAGCTTCACCGCTTTGCTGGAAGAATATCACAAGCTGATCACCTTTCAGAAATCCGGCGTCGAGCAGCCAAGCTTCATCGGCGAAAACGCAGTGACAGGAAAATCGATCTACCGCGGCGCGTTCTCCTATATCGGTAATAATGTAAAGATTGGCGATAACGTCAAGATACACCCCCATGCATATGTCGGTGATAACGTCGTTATCGGGAATAACACCATACTCCATGCCGGCGTCAAAATTTACAATGACACGCGCATCGGGAATAATTGTGTCATCCATGCCGGCACAGTCATTGGCAGTGACGGATTTGGATTTGCCCCGCAGGAAGACGGCTCCTATAAAACCATTCCCCAGCTCGGCAACGTTATCATAGAAGATAATGTCACTGTGGGCGGGAACACAGTCATCGATTGCGCAACGTTGTTCGGTGATTCCACCATCATCCGCGAAGGCGTGAAACTTGACAACCTTATCCAGATTGCCCACAATGTTGAGATCGGGCGCAACACGGTTATGGCTGCACAGTCGGGAATATCCGGTTCCACGAAAGTGGGAGAAAATTGCATGCTGGCCGGCCAGGTCGGCATTGCAGGCCATCTTGTGATCGCCAATAACACGAGCCTGGGCGCACAGGCAGGCGTTTCCAAATCGATCAAGGAGGAAGGTCAAAAGCTGATCGGCTACCCGGCATTCGATATTAAAGATTATTTCAAGTCGTACGCCGTTTTCAAAAAACTCCCTGACCTCAACTACCGCCTCCGTGAGCTTGAAGACAAAGTTCTCAAGCGCAACAACCCGACAGAACGGCCTCTTTCGGTCGATTAAGGTATTCAACCGATTGCGGCTATGGGGCCGGAGCGGGTCGTGCAGTTGGATTATCTGCATAATGGGCTTAACTTTGCCCACTTTTCCAGAACATGCTTAATATCAAACAGCAAACCATTCAGAAGTCCGTAACCCTCTCGGGAGTTGGTCTGCATACCGGTGTTCAAACGAACATGACCTTCCTGCCGGCAAAGCCCAACCACGGCATTAAATTCCAGCGGATAGACATACCCGGCTCGCCGGTTATTGATGCAGACTGCGACAATGTAACCGATGTATCACGCGGAACGACGATCGAGCAAAGCGGCGCCAAGGTAAGCACCATTGAACACACGCTTGCCGCGCTTACCGGGCTGGAGATCGACAATGTACTGATTCAGCTGGATGGCCCTGAATGTCCCATCATGGACGGAAGCTCCATTCAGTTTGTGGAGATACTAAAAGGCGCCGGCACCGAAGAACAGAACGCGCTGCGCGATTTTTTTGAAGTACAGGAACCGATCTTCTATCGCGAGGCCGCACGCAATGTCGAAATTGCCGCACTCCCGTTAGATGATTACCGGGTCACGGTGATGATCGATTATAATTCGCCGGTGCTGGGTAGTCAGCATGCTTCCATTACGGATATCCGGCAGTTTGAAAAAGAAATAGCCTCGTGCAGAACATTTTGTTTTCTCCATGAACTCGAAATGCTGTACAACAATAACCTCATCCGCGGCGGCGACCTGAACAATGCGATCGTGATCGTCGACCGCGTTGTAAAAGATGACGAGCTCGCCAACATCGCGAAGATGCTCGGCAAGCCACAGGTAACCGTTCGCCAGGAAGGCATTTTAAACAACATTGAATTACGCTACAAGAACGAACCGGCGCGTCACAAGCTGCTGGATATCGTCGGCGATCTTACGCTCGCGGGACGTCCCCTGAAAGCACAGGTGCTGGCCGCAAGACCCGGACATGCAGCCAATGTTGCTTTCGCGAAGAAACTGAAGAAGGCAATGCAGGAGGCGGATAAAAAAGGCCGCCCCAAATATAATCCCAATCTGCCGCCGGTGATGGATATCAACAAGATCACGGCAACGTTGCCACACCGGTACCCGTTCCTGCTGATCGACAAGATCATTTACCTCGACAACGAAAGCGTGGCCGGCGTGAAGAACGTTACCGCCAATGAGTATTTCTTCCAGGGACATTTTCCCGGTAACCCGGTATTTCCCGGTGTATTCCAGGTAGAAGCCATGGCGCAGATTGGGGGAATCCTGGTACTGAATACCGTACCGGACCCCGAGAACTACTGGACCTATTTCCTCGGTATTGAAAATATGAGATTCAGGAAGATGGTACTGCCGGGCGATACCATGGTGATCCAGTGTGATCTCCTGGCGCCGATCAAGCGCGGCATCGCCAAAATGAGCGGCAGGGCCTACGTTGGCAATACGCTCGTGTGTGAAGGTAGTATGACAGCAAGTATAGTCCGAAAAGATTCATGAGCAGGTTTCCACAAGCAAATGTACACCCCGAGGCAAAAGTTGGTAACAACGTTATCATTGAACCCTTCGCCACCGTCCAGAAAGATGTTGTGATCGAGGACGGGTGCTGGATCGGCCCGGGAGCCATCATCTGGGACGGCGCACGACTCGGAAAGAACGTCAAGATCTACCCCGGCGCTTCGGTATCTTCCATTCCTCAGGATCTGAAATTTGCCGGCGAACAAACCGAAACACATATCGGCGATAACACCGTGATCCGCGAGTGTGTGACCATCAGCCGTGGCACGACCGACAAGTTCAAAACTGTAATCGGAAAGAATTGTTTATTGATGGCGTACGTCCATGTCGCGCATGATTGCATCATCGGCAATCAGTGTATCCTGGTAAACACCGTTCAGGTTGCGGGCCATGTTACAATAGACGACTGGGCTATCGTCGGCGGCGCGAGCGCATTGCATCAGTTCGTCAAGATCGGTGCACACGTTATGCTTTCCGGTGGATCACTGGTGCGAAAGGATGTTCCGCCGTTTACAAAAGCTGCGCGCGAACCGCTCACCTATGCCGGTATCAACACCGTTGGACTGCGTCGCCGCGGGTTCAGCTCCGAAAAGATCACCGAAATACAGGAGATCTATCGCATGATCTTCCTGCGCGGCCTGAACAACTCCAAAGCGGTTGACCTGGTGGAGAAAGAAGTTCCGCCGAGCACCGAACGGGATTATATCATTGACTTTATCCGTACTTCGGAAAGAGGGATCATGAAGGGATACGGAGGGAATGATTAGCAATAGCTGCTACCTGCCCGCCCGCGCCGGCAAGGGGACTTCTAGCGCAGTGGGTTATAAAGACACTATTTTCCTGGCGTCGACTTCATCGGTACCCGGGAAAAGAGATTATACTTATCGTGACTGACAGAAACACAGCAACAGGCCAGTCTGCCGGAAATGACCCTCAGAAAGCAAGTGAGGCAGGCACCGCGTCATCCCATCTCAGCATTGCCACGCAAAACCTATCCAAGCGCTTTAACCATGAATGGATCTTCCGCGATCTTACATACGACTTTCAACCCGCGAATACGTATGTCGTTACAGGTCCCAACGGATCAGGCAAATCAACCCTGCTGCAAGTACTCTGGGGACAAATGCCTCCGACAGACGGAGGGCTTGTTTATCAAAAAAGACGTGTATCTGTACCGGTTGAAGAGGTTTATCAGCACATTGCGATCGCTACGCCATATATGGACCTCATCGACGAATTCACGCTTTCGGAACAGGTGAAGTTTCACTTCGGGCTGAAGCGCAGCCGGGGAAATATCTCCATCGACGAAATGATCGAGCGCATGTATCTCACGGGCGCGAAAAACAAGTACCTCTCGAATTTTTCATCAGGGATGCGCCAGCGTGTAAAACTGGCCCTGGCCTTCTATACCGAAGCCGATGTGCTGTTCCTGGATGAGCCTGGCACGAACCTCGATTCGCAGGCCATGGACTGGTATTGGAAAGAACTAAAGGCGCTTCCGGTGGAAACCTGCGTTATTATCGCCAGTAACCAACCCTCCGAATACCCGGCGGATGCCCATAAAATCGATATCACCGCTTTCAAAAAGCGGGTTACAACCCGTTAGTACGGCATATTAACAGGTCTGTAAACAGGCGTTCAAAGTTTGTTTTCTAGTATTTTACCCACATATTCGTAATTTTACAAGGCATTATAACCGTAAACCATGAAACACCTGACCAGACTTTTTACACTCCTCATATTCGCCAGCGCAGCAGTCCTGCTTTCAAATTGCGGCGGAGACGATAAGGATGGACCTTCTGTAGAAGAAACACAACTGAATATGCTGAAGGCCACCTGGACATTGGAGGAGGCCAGCCTTGACGATGTTGACAGAACGGCTGATTTTGCAGACGGCGAGAATATGTTGACGCTTACAATTTCAGGCAACTTCTCAGCAAGCGGAGTCTATAACTACAGCTTTTCAGGCAAAAGACCGAATCCAAGCCCGTGGCCGGCTTCTGGTACCTGGAGTTTCGTGCCCGGAAGTGAAACGTCACAGATCGAAAGAGATGACGAAGTAATTGTCTCTTACACCGTAACAGCAAACACACTCACGATGACCTTCGCTTGTGTGGACTGCGACTACGCCGGAAGCCGCGTCGAGTCGGTAAATGGGCCGTGGGAATTTGTTTTTAGCAAATAGATATTAAACGTTCTATAAAGAATGGCCTCTATACGAGGCTATTTTTTTTAGACGTTGAATCATTGCTTTTCCGCCGCCTGAAGGGATAGCCTTATTTCAAGACAACTACCGTAATCCCATCCCCGCCCCTTTCCACATGTTCATCGCTGATGGTCGCCACTTCTTTATAGCGCTTCAAATGATCACGAACGACCTTCCGCAAAACACCTTCGCCTTTGCCGTGGAGTATCTTCAGCTCTCCCTGTGACAGGAGTATTGCCGTGTCCATGAAACTGTCCAGCAATGGAACCAATTCATCAACGCGTTTGCCGCGTACATCCAGTGTGCTGTTAAACGCGGCGCGCTTCTCATGAACATCAATCCCCGTGGCGCGTCGCCGGACAGGAATTTCTTTCTCCACATACGCTCCTACCTTCTCCAGCTTATCAATTTTCGCAACAGTTTTCAATTCGCCGAACTGCACGGTCGCATTCTTGCCCTGGATCGTCAGAACGACGCCACTCCCATCCTGCCCGATAATTCTTACACGATCTCCCTCCAGTATCGCACCCGGTATGGCTTTCTCTTTTTTAATTTCGGGACCCACCTTGCGCGTCAGGTCCTGCAAACTCTTTCTCACCTTTAACGTCTCCGTTTTCTGCGCCTGGTTCTCGCGGATATGACGAATCGTTTTCTCAATCTCGCGGTTCGTGTCTTTCAGGAGGATCGCAGCCTCCTCCTTCGCCTTGTTGATGATCTCCTTCTTTTTCGTTTCAATTTCAGAAGACAGTGTCTGGTATTTCGCGAGCGATTGTTTGAGCTCAGCCTCCTGGCGTTCCATCCGTTTGATCTTCTCGCTCAAGTCCTGCCGTTCCTTTTCCAGCGAACGCACCAGCGTTTCAAATCCGGCCAGGTCCTTCCCTACAAGTTTTTCAGCTTCGGTCAGCGTCTGCTGCGGCAATCCCGTTTTGCGGGCGATCTCCAACGCAAACGAACTTCCGGGCTTGCCGATGTCCAGCACATACAAGGGCACAAGGTTGCGGTCGTCAAATCGCATCGCCGCATTTCTGATTCCCTGGTGCTGCCCCGCGAATAGTTTCAGGTTGTAATAGTGCGTCGTAGCTACGCCCCATACTCGTTTCTTCAACAGCGAATCGAGTATAGCCTGCGCGATAGCGCCACCGAAATCCGGGTCGGTACCGGAACCAAGTTCATCCATCAGTACCAGCGATCTGTCAGAAGCATTCTGAATGAAGACGTTCATATTCCGCAGGTGGCTGCTGTAGGTACTCAAGTCGTTTTCAATAGACTGCTGATCGCCGATGTCAAGGAAAAGGTCCTGGAAGATACCAACGCGCGAACGCTCGGAAACGGGAATAAGCATGCCGCACTGGACCATGTATTGTAGCAAGCCGACCGTCTTCAATGTAACGGATTTTCCACCCGCGTTCGGACCGGATACCAGCAGCATTCTTTCCTGTGGGTTGAGATCGATGTTTAACGGAACGACCTCCCTTTTTCCTTTCAGGCTCAGGTACAGCAACGGGTGTTTCGCATTGTACCACGTCATCACCGGTTGTTTTTCAACGACGGGATGATCCGCATTGATTTCCAGTGAAAACTTTCCTTTGGCACGTATGAAATCTAGCTGGCCCAGAAACTGAAAGGCATCACCCAGCTGCGGCAGGTGCTGCCGGAATTCGTCCGTGAGCGCTCTCAGGATGCGAAGTACTTCCCGTTTTTCGCTGTGCTCGAGGTCGCGTATTTCATTGTTCGCATCCAGCATTTCCGCCGGCTCCATGAAAACGGTCTGGCCCGTCGCGGATTCATCCAGGATAAATCCCTTGATCTTTCTTTTGTGCTCCGCCTGGATGGGAATTACCACGCGTCCCTCACGAATGGTGGGCAGAGCCCCCTCAGGCACCCACTGTTCCTGGACGGCGGCCCTGAAGATCTGCTCGGCCATCCGCCTTAACCGGGACTGCTCCTCCCGGATCTTTTTTCTGATCCTTCCCAGTTCCGGGCTCGCGGCATCGCGCACCAGGCCCTTATCATCAATGGTCGATAAAATTTGTTTTGCCAGCGCTTCACTGGTTACCACCGATTCCGTAAGCCTGCTCAGCGCCGGGTAGATCTCGCGTGATTTGTGCAGGAAAGATCTGCAGGCATGAATGGTTTCCAACGCATAGGCCAGCTGAAGAAACTCCTCGCCTTCAAGCCAGTTGCCCTCCAGTGAAATTTTCTTCAGCCAGTCGGTGGCATCGTAAAAATGGCGGGATGGAAACGGCTCTCCTTTCTCCAGGATCTGGCGGAATTCCAGGTTTTGTTTCAATAAGACTGTAATGACATTAAAGTCGGTAATGAAACCCATACGATCAACCCACGACGCCCCTGCCGGTGACAGGCAATAAGCCGCCAATTTGTTGCGGATCTGTTCAAACCCCAGCTTTTGTTCAAACTCGATGGGATAGATCATTCCTTTTCAGGCGCCTGCCGGACGGTTGCGCGCTGCTCCTTGAGATTAAGGGTATCCACCAAAGCGGTATAGATCAGCTCCATATCCTGAGGACGGTTCATGTAATAGTCAAAAGACTTTTTAAACGTTGAATCGGCCACACCGGTTTTGGTATACAGCCTGGCTTTTAACAGGTCAAATACTTTTTTGGACGAATCGGACGGCAGTTCAAGGCGGGTGGTCTTCTCTTCCACGACGTACATTTCTACCATCACGGCCACCATTTTTTCGCGGCTCAGCAGGTCGGGGGGTGGACCAGTTTCCCGTTCACCGCACGAAACCGCCAGTAACATGATCATAACAATGCTCTTCCTCATAACTGTCTTTCACCCTTTGTAGTCACCCGCGACCATACGCGATTTTGTTGGCAGGTCGCCGGTGCCCTGTGCGGCAAAATAATCATAATTGTTCTATTTTTGGCGCTGGCCGCGAGCGCTTGCACTTTTACGAACCTGAAAGTGCAAGAATACTGCCAACAGGCATCGCGACTGGGACGAATACCGTAATGACGCTATGAAGGACCTGCTGAAGAAGTTACGTAAATACGAGATACAGATACGGAAGGCCATCAACAGCCAAATGCAGGGCGACTATCGCTCCGTTTTTAAGGGGACGGGATTGGAGTTCGACGACGTGCGGCCTTACCAGTACGGTGATGATATTCGTACCATCGACTGGAACGTATCAGCCAAGGGGCACGGAATGTTTGTCAAGACATTCCGGGAAGAAAAAGAACAGACTGTTTTTTTTATCCTTGATGTTTCCGCATCAGAAGACATCGGAACGCCCGGCCGTACAAAATCGGATATCGGGAAAGAGATCTGCGGCGTACTGGCGTTATCGGCCGTCAAGGAGTCCAGTCATGTGGGATTGATCTGCTATTCGGATATCAAGGAGAAATACATTAAACCGACCAAAGGCCACTCCCAGGCGTATGAGATCATTTCTACTTTGTCGTCGTTGAAACCGCGGTCCGCGAAGACCAACCTGTCGGCAGCCATCTCTTTTGCGCTGAATGCGATCAGGCGCCGAAGTGTCGTCATTCTCATCTCAGATTTTATAGATGAAGGATACATGCACAATCTGAAGGCACTGGCGCGGCGACACGACCTCGTGATCATCCAGGTGAGTGACAAGCGTGAGACCAATCTTCCTAAACTGGGTATAATACCGGTGTTCGATAAAGAAACCCGCAAAACGATCTGGATCAATACGTCTTTCGGAGATTTCAGAAAAGAGATCAGCCAGCACCACGCCGACAGAC
>DASPJC010000167.1:0-16731 GCA_035628815.1 Ohtaekwangia sp.
CAAAAGGCGTTATGTTGATCGTATTATCCCTGAGGTTCAGCGTGATCTTGTACGGTCCCGCTTCCGTGATAATCCATTTATGGTCCGGATCCCCGGCAGACAACTGGATATCCGTGGCCGAAATGGGCTGGTCTGCAGCGACAGGACGGTAGAAAGGAGCGCCAAAGTCTTTTGCTGTTGCGATCTTGAATTCGCCCGCCGCCAGTTCCTCATTAAAGGTGAAGACGAATGGATCAGAAACATCCTGCACCATCGCATCCGGATTGGCAATATCCCATCCCTTTGGCACAGCAGAACCGACGATCCAGAGTTCATTGTACGGCGACGCTGCAAGAGCCTCCGCTTTGAAGGTCATGTCGATCACATCGACCGTAAGCTTGTACAGCCCGGATTGTTCGATCACAAACTTTTCGTCAGGCTGCGCGAAGTCTGTCCTTAATACCAGTGTACTGCCATCCTCGCCGCGCTGGTAAGAGGGCAGCCATTCGCCGACGATCGTCAGGAACTTCACTTCCCCCGCCGACATCTCTCCTTCGTAGGTAAAGACACCCGGCTCGTTTGTTTTTTTAGTGAGCGGGGTTGGATTACCATTATCCCATCCGTTGGGTGTGGCATCACCGACCATGTATAAGGTATTGGGAACCGGGACGGGCTCGTAAGCCGTGACCGAGATCGTAACCACATTGGATACGTCACCGCTCACGGAAGTATTGAGCGGCGTGGCAATAATCCTGAAATCGAGTTGCGTGGTTTCTCCCGGAGGGGCCAGAAAGGTATTTAATAAAAGATCATTCAGATTGTAAACTGCAAAGTTCGAGTTATAGCTTGCTTTTCCGGCGTCGATCGCGACCGGTTGGGAAAAATCATTTCCATTCCGATCGACCTCTATTGTGTAATTGATCGCGCTGTTCGTGCCGCCGTTGCTCCCGGCGCTCCAGGTTAATGTGAGCGCTGTCCCCTGCTCCTGCTTCTGCTTCAGGATCACCGCCTGGGTGGACACCCGGAGTACCGGTCTATCCGCAAGGTCAGGGGCGTAGGCTTCTTCATACTCCCCGCAGGAAAACATCACGAAAGAAGTAAACACGCTGATGATGACGACCAGCAGCATTCTGGCGTATCTTCCTTCGGTTGGTAAAACGATGACTTGCATATGTGCTTTAGTTAAATGTTTCATTTTAATGATATTCTATGACGATCATACTCCAGTACCGGAGTGCCGGGATGGTAAATGAAATCTGGTTCCCTGTAGTGACAAAATCAATTTCACCGGAAGCGCCTTTCTGAAAATCAGGCGAAGCATACCACACCTTCGCAACGGGCTTTGGCGGCGTAAACCGCAGCCGGGCGTTTTCAACTTCCGTGGGGACGGTCTGCACCCCGCCGTTATCACGCCATTGCATTGTTTGCGCGTTGGTGAAATTCAGAAGGTGCAGTACCTGCCGGGTTCCAAAGTCCTTTCCCACGACAGCGACATTGCCCGGTTGCGCTGGCCAGTTTTTGAATTGTAACTTGCCATCCGCCGGGATGAGCATCGGATCGTTAAAGATGCCGCCATCGCGAAGCAGGTTCTGGTATGCCACCATAAAATCATAATACACCACAAGTTCCCGCTTCAGATCATCCGGCATTGCAAGGTTATTGTTTGGAAAATATTCCTTTCCAAGCATGTGTTCACCCAGTTCAAGGTGCGCGCCGCCGAACGCAAAGATCACCGCGTCGGCCATGAGTACGGAGGCTGTATTGAAATAACCCGGGCTGTCGGCCAGGGCGTAATTCACATACGCTGCCAACACGGTTTGAAGTTGTTGATCGCTGAGGCTATTGTTCTGAATGATGATGTTAGCCAGGTCGTTGTAGGTATCGTTCGGTCCCCAAACCTCGGTATACAGAAAATCAACCGGAGATTCGGCGATTGCTGACTGTCCATACTGGTTGACAGCGTTCAGTACGTTGTATCGTGCAGGGTCGTCCGCGTCAATGGTTTCGATAAACGATTGGAACCCACCGGGCAAATTGACGATACTTCCGTTGTAATCATATCTTGTACCACGATTCCCCAATTGGTCCATGTGGAAACCATCAAAAGGCAGGGCCGAATATACATTCCTGCTCTCATCCATAAGGTATTGCTGCCACCCGGTGTTCCCCGGATCAGTGATAAAAATATCGCTGATGAAAGGTGGTGAAAGGGGATGCTTATCCTTTTCCGTCCGCGCAGCATTTGTGAAGATGTACCATTCATTCTGTACACCATTGGCTGCCGCATCCTTTAGTGCGCCGTATACCAGGTTGTAGAACATCGCTTTCATATTGCGCGCATGCCCTGCATCGATGTACTTTTTGACAGTTTCAAAATATATTTCACGGTTGATGATGTCCCGGTATACCGGTGTTGGATTGTCCGGCGTACCGGCCAATGGCTGGTGATGTTTGTAATGCCAGTCGTAATACTGAATGCCATTGATGTGATGGCGATTCAAATATTCCATTATATTATCAACTTCCAGCTCCGTCATATCATCGAAGCGCGATAAAAAACCGTAGCGCGGAAATTTTGTCCAGTCGGATGAAATATCGATTCCGATGGTCGCCAGAATTTGTTCAGGCTTGCCTTCGGTTTCCGGTTCGAACAGTTCTGCCATATACCCTCTGAAATCCAGCGTCGGCGGGTTCCAGGTAAATGATGTTCCGCTGATGACAGATTCTTCAATGACCTTTCCCGTGAATTTATAGCGAACATTGACCGTCCCGTTTACGGCAGGGGCTACATTGATCTGAACCTCCTCCCCCGGTTGATACATTGCCTTATCCGAACTGACAGTGTAGTGAATCGTTAGCGACGGCGTACCCGAAGCGGATGGCTCATCGCCCTGGCATCCGGTCATCATACACCAAGCCGCGATCCATAGCATTGCTGTATCAGCTCTAAATGAAATTACTTTCCTTTTCATCGTTCGCGCGAAATCCTGCATCAGATAAATTAATAACCGGGGTTTTGGGTAAGATTCGGGTTGACATCACGCTCCGCCTGTGGGATCGGGAACAACAGGTGTTTTTCAGACGCATTTGTCTTTCCGATCGAATGCAGAAAAGCAAGACCATATTCTCCGTTGTCAACGCGGATGAGATCGAACCAGCGATGACCTTCGAATGCGAGTTCCATTCTTCTCTCGTGCAAAACAGCCTCGCGGAAATCGTTCTGGTCCAGACCTTCTATCGCATCGAGGCCGGCGCGTTCACGTACTTCATTCAGCGGGGCTTCCGCTTCGTCGGTCCGGCCCAGTTCGTTCAGCGCTTCGGCTTTCATCAACAACACATCCGCATAGCGGAGCACCGGCCAGTTCAAAGGACTTCCACTGGATCCCGTCGGAACATATACTGCGGGCAATACAAATTTTCTGACACTATAGCCCGTGACATAAGACATGGATGCTTTGTAATCCTTTCCGTCGAACTGCGGTCCACCCTCATAAAAAATCGTGACGTCCTTACGGCGATCGCCTTCTTCATACGCATCGACAAACTCCTGCGTGGGTTGATTCCATCCCCAACCTACAGCCGTAAGCGGTGAGTCGCGCGGTCCCATGAAATTGGTCGTCCACGATGATTGATTTGCATCGTCCCAGAAA
Source organism: Ohtaekwangia sp. (assembly GCA_035628815.1). Lineage (GTDB taxonomy): Bacteria > Bacteroidota > Bacteroidia > Cytophagales > Cyclobacteriaceae > Ohtaekwangia. The sequence goes on from DASPJC010000167.1 coordinate 3,630, forward strand.
TTGTTGACAGGATTGAGATACTGCACTTCGAACAGCGACTCGGTGGAATTTTCGGTTGACGGATTGAAGTTGGCTGCGTAGTCGTCATTCAGGGCATACCCGAGACTGGCGACCTGGCTACAAAGCGCAACGGTCTTTTCCCATTCGCCCAGCGTGAGGTAAACTTTTGCCAGCATGCCGGCTGCCGCACCTTTCGACGCACGGCCGATATCTGCCGCCGAGTAGTCTTCCCGTTGGGGCAGTTGATCGATGGCCTCCTCCAGGTCTTTGATGATCTGCGCATAGACTTCCTCTTTTGGCGTGCGGAACGGTCGAAGGTCATCCCCGGGCGTCTGCGGTGTCAGGATCAGCGGGACATCACCGAAGAATCGTACAAGGATGAAATAGTAATAAGCGCGAAGGAATTTTGCCTCACCGAGGATCCTGTTCTTCAGTGTCTCATCCATGTCAATAGCAGGCACTTTCTGGAGGACAAGATTGGCATACAAAATCCCGGGAGCCGGCCCCTGATAAAGATCGAGTACACCGGCATTGTCGGTTGTCGTGATGAAATTAGCCTGATCTTTGGTCTCAATACCATCGTTGGCCTCCACCGGGTTAGCGCCTACTTCACTGTTCCCGGCAATGATGTCCGTTGTCCACATGCGCATGTTGTGCAACTTCGGACGTTGCAGCGGTTGATAGGCGGCATTGATGGCAGCTACGGCATCGTCTGCGGTCTTGTAAAAATTTTCGGTATTGACCGTATCCAGCGGATTTTTTTCCAGGAAATCCTCGCAGCCCGTCAGGAGGAGCACAAGCAAAAAAGCAATTATATTTTTTGTGTTCATATTGTATTCATTAGGATTCTCAGAAACTAAGATTGGCGCCAACACTGATTGTTCTGGCCTGCGGATAAACGCTCAGGTCGATTCCTGTCGGATTGTCAAGTTCAGGATCGTTACCGGAATAGTTTGTGAAGGTCAATAGATTTTGCCCGGATACATATACCCTGGCACGTTTCAACGCCACGCGTTCTGCAATTGATGCCGGTAGCGTATAGCCTATCGTTACATTCTTGATTCTCAGATATGAACCATCTTCAATAAAACGGTTTGAAGGACGTGCATTCTTGTTGGGATCGCCAAATACCGCACGCGGTACGCTGGTCGCTGTTCCTTCCCCTACCCACCGTTGAAGCACACGCGTGGTCTGATTCTGAACGGTACCCAGGCTCTCCTGCCACAGGAGATTGGCATTGAAAATATCCTTGTCAAATTCACCCTGTATATAAATGGCCAGGTCAAAGTTCTTATACGCGAACGTGTTGTTCATCGCCAAAAGGAATTTCGGATTCGGATTGCCGACGAACCTGCGGTCGTCATCGTTGATCACACCATCGTGGTTGAGATCGTGGAAGCGTATATCGCCGGCAGAGGTCCTGTTGTAAATATCTGATCCACCAGTTTGCACCGCGTAGGCATCGACTTCCGCCTGTGTCTGGAACAATCCATTAGTGACGTGACCGAAAAACGCGTTGATCGGATGGCCTTCCTGCAATCGCGCGAGGTTGTAATTCAACCCGATGCTCCCACGCACAATGGGTACCGTGTCATTGAGACTGACGATCTTGTTCTGGAGGAAGGTAAAGTTGAAGTCCGTATTCCAAACCAGTTGTTTGTCGGTATTCCGTGTACTGATCGTCAACTCGATACCCCTGTTCTGCATCTTTCCTGCATTCACCGCAGGCCGGAAATTGGGATTGTAACCGGTCGAGATCGGGATTGCCGCATTCACGAGCATGTTATCGGTGTTCTTTACAAATCCCTCGATCGTAACGTTGATGCGGTTATTCAGCATGCCGAGGTCAAGGCCGATATTGGTCTGCTTAACGGCTTCCCATTGAATGTTGGGGTTAGACATGGCCAGCGGATAAACAGATTCCACCAGCTGACCGTTGAAATTATATTGACCGGTCACCAGCACCGAGGCGAACTGATAACTACCGATTTCCTGGCTTCCCGTTTCACCATAGCCTGCGCGTATCTTGATGTCATCAAAAAATTTCAGTCCGCTGTTTTGAAAGAAATTCTCTTCCGACAATCGCCATGCTGCTGAGAACGATGGGAATGTACCGAACCGGTTGTTCGCACCGAACCGTGATGAACCGTCCCTGCGCACTGTGGCTGTTACAAGATACCGGTCATCGAAATTATAATTGATCCTGCCAAAATATGATAAGAGCGCCCACTCGTTGGTGGTTCCGCCATTGTCAAGATTGTCCCTGCTTCCCGCGTTGATCTCTTCTGTGCGATCGCTGGCAAATCCCTGCCGCACCGCCGACACGTAGGAGAATGTATTTGCCTGAGCGCTGGTCCCGGCCAGAACGGTCAGATCGTGCAGGTCGTTAAAAGTCTTTTGATAGGTGATGGTATTGTCCCACAACCACGTCAGGCTTTTATTGTAACTGACGCCCAGGTAGGTTTGAACCTGTGGCGTGGGATGCCAGTCGTATTTCGGGTTCCAGTTCTTGCTGTCCCAGAAGTTCGCCTGCACGCCACCGTTAGACCTGAACCTGAGGCCGTCCATGATCTCAACTTCGCCAAACATGGAAGCGATCAGGTTATACCCTTTCGTTGTATTCTCCGGAATCAACGCCTGCCCTACGGGATTGTTGATCCCCCCATACCACAAGGGATTTCCGATAGGGTGCGAGAATGAACCGTCTGTGTTGTAGACCGGCTGAACCGGCACCATGGCCATGGCATCCCTTACATTGTAGTTGCCGCTGGTTTTGATATCGTGATTGAGCAACACGTTGTGACCGAACTTCACCCGGCTCAAGACCTGATGATCGCCGTTGAACTGAAGAGAGTATCTTCTATAACCCGTATTGATGATAATGCCCTGGTGATCCACAATGTTGCCTGAAACATGGTAGGTTGAGCGGTCTCCGCCGCCGGAGTAAGAAACCGATACACTGGTCTTGGGCGCGGTACGGATCATCGCATCCAGCCAGTCTGTTCCTTTGCCCAGCGCCAATGGATCTGCATAGGCCGGGTTGACCGGCTGACCATTGGCCGCCATCATCTCATTATTGAGCTGCGCAAACTGCGAAGCGTCAAGCATCTTCGTCAAATTCGTGGGTTGCTGAAAAGCGGTGAAGATATCAACATTAAAACCCGCGGATTTTTTATTACCGCGTTTGGTGGTGATGATCACGACGCCATTCGCCGCACGCGACCCGTAGATGGCCGTGGCAGATGCATCTTTCAGAATCTCTATATTCTCAACATCGTTAGGGTTAATGGTATTTAGACCTGACTGGGTGGGGAAACCATCAATGACGATGAGCGGGTCCGTACCGTTGATTGAACTCAGTCCGCGAATAACCATGCGTGCATCGTTTCCGGGAGTACCCGAGGTTAAAACCTGCAGTCCCGCGGCCCGACCCTGCATCGCATCGCTTATCGAAACGACGGGCAATGAAGTCAGCTGTTGTGGCTTGATACTGGACACGGAACCCGTAACATCTTTGCGGTCCTGTGTGCCGTAACCCACTACGACAATCTCGGAGAGTGTGGTAATATCCACCTGCAGGGAGACGTCAATTACGGTTCTTCCCGATACAACGATCTCCTGGGTTTCGTATCCGATTGAAGATATTACCAGTATAGCCTGATCGCCGGGCACTTCCAGCCGATAATTCCCTTCACTGTCGGTCTGGGTTCCCAACAGGGTGCCTTTGATCAAAATGCTCACGCCGGGTATTGGAAGATTGTCGTTCCCGTCGATCACGCGGCCACTCACTGTCCGCGCTTCCTGCAAGGCAAACCTGTCTGCCAGAATTTCCGCGCCCGGGAACAGGAGGCTTATCAAAAGAACTGTTTTCAGTAATAATTGCTTCATAAGCGTTTGGTTGAATTAAAATGGTTTGGATCCGGTGACCGCAAACGATTCCGAAATGTAGCCCTGGCAGGGCGCCCGCACGCGCATGAATAGCCTGAATATAGATTATGCGGACGGCGTAATCTCAGGAGATGTTGACCATCAGCGTTTTACACAGCGATTATTTTTGAAAAGTATAGAGTCGGTACAGTATGTCCGGCGTTGCTGCGAGGTTAGCAGCACGGTAAAACAGGCTTGAAAATAACGGACTGGCTGTATGCCCGGCCTGTGGCTACGCGGGCATGTCCACCGGTTCGTTATCGACTGACTTAATGTCCATTATCCTTTTAACGAATTCGTCCCCCGGGAGGACCGAGCGATTCTTTATCCGGGTTTTGTAGGCATACACCGTATTGACGGAAAAATTCAGCACCTCCCCAATTTTGCGATTGTCATGGATACCCAGCCGGATGAGAGCATAGATGCGCAGGTCGGGATTCAGCTCGCCCTCATGGTCAGGAACGAACGGTTCTGCCGGATCGATCAACTGATTGAATTGCTGAACAAAATCAGGGAACAGCCGGAGAAAAACGTGATCAAAGTCCTTGACAAACTTTGCCCGCTCTTCTGCAGGATTGTACTTCCCCAGCATATTGAGGGCCTCCTTCTTTTTGTCGTTCACCAGGAAATTCATGATCTGCTTCCGGAGCACATCGATCCGGTTCACATAGTCGGTCGTCATGTTAAAATAGTATCCTACATACTCTTCTTTAATCTTGTTCGCTTCAACAAGCTTCGTGTTGAAGGACTGGAGGCTGTGATTGGCCTGTTTGATCTGCGCTTCCGCGGCTTTAAGCTGCTTCAGCTGTTTGTAGATGATGAAGGAAAATATCAACACCAGGAGTACCATGACCGTAATTCCCGCTGAATAGATCACCCAGCGCATGCGCCGTGCATCCATCGTATTCAGCTGATCAGCTGCGATCAATGGAAGAATGGAATTGATCTCAACCTGCCGCTGCCGCGCGCCATAAAACTGTGCGTCCCGCAACGCCTGCCTGATAAAGATGTAGGCATTTTGAGAATCACCCCGCCGGTGCAATTGTCTCGCCAGGGTATACATGGCCGCTGTTTCTTTGATGGCACCGCGCAGGTCGGAGATCGACGAAAGGACCAGGTTTTCCATCGCTTTTTCCTCGTCGCCCAGGTTGTTCCAGGCCTCCGCCAGATCATAATGATACACGGCAGACTGTGCATGCGTAAGCGACTCCTTTTGAACAAGTTCCTGGCCCGTCTGAATGACACGATCATAGTTTCTCAGGTGAAGATCCTTGACGATGGTCAGGTAGAAGAATTGGTAACTGCCTGGTGAGCACCTGCTCAGCGCGGAATCGAGATTTTGACGGTAGTATTGCCGGTAAGCATCCATGAAGTAATCATGGTTATTAAAGATCATCAGGTCGGCGTAGGCTCGCGCGGAAAGTCTGTAGTAATCGACGACCGATGAATCCGGCAGCACGCTAACATCAATCGCCCGCAAGGTGTCAAAGGTTTCCTTGAACATACCGCCCGACAGCAGCGTAAAACCGAGCTTCAAATGCGCATAGCCCATGCGCGATGGATCATTGAGCTTCCGGGACGTTTGGATCAGTTTACGCGCATAGCGGAACGCCGAGTCGTTTACAAAAGTTTTGTATTCATGATACAGCGTGTTGTAAAGCTCAAATTGCCCGGGCAGATCCGCTACGGCCATCTGTTGGCGAAATTTTTCAATTCGTTGCAGTTTCTGCTGGACATAAATCTCCTGATGATCGATCTCGCCTTTGAGAACCCCGATGAGGCTGTCGAGCCGGCCTTGCGCTACGGTTGTCGTCGATAAAAAGACCAGTGAACCGAGTATAAATAAGTTTTTACGCATAGATTGACACTAAAGATAACATTTCCGTCATTTAAAAAAGATAGCCAGGCGATCAATTCGCGCTTGTTTTGCAACGTCGCAAAGTGAACGGCAAATTTAAAGAAGCACCGACGCCTACGGGTTGGGCGCGGCGTCAGAAAAAGAACGTCCGGAACCGCTGGAATCATCACGCAGCGACCAGCGGTTTCAAACCCCGCGTAGTGATTCAGGTGCCAAAAGAATTTCGTTGACGTTTTAAAAAATAAAAACCCCGCAGGTTCCGCCGCGGGGTTTCACTTGACCGAAAGTCTAACCTAGAAGTTGAAGTTTACGCCACCGACCACCATCATTGAAGTTTCATCCGACTGGTAGAATTCTACAGACTTGTCGCCGAGTAAATTTTTAACCGTAACAAATACGTTAAGCTGATTGACAGGTTTGTAAGAAAGTCTGGCATTGAGGATCACCTTACCATCAATATGCTGTACGCCGCGGATACCATCGTTGTACCGTATGTTATCGCCCTGGTAGAAAGTCTGCTGTGAAAACCAGTAGGCATTCATGTTGATGTTGAACTTAGCAGAGAGGCTGTAATTGATGTATGCACCGCCATACGCTTTCGGCGTGAACTTATGATCTCTTTCGGTGCCAATGCCGGAATTAACATTGTTGATCGCGGGATCAAAACCATTCTCGGCAGCAGGCGCCGCATTGCTCATAGTAAAGTGGGGTGAATAATCCTTCAGCGTAGTGTTCTGGAACGTCACAAAGGGCTTAACCTGGAACTTGTCTACGACGATGGTCATTGACAAACTAACACCGGCCTGACGCACCGACAAGGGTATATTTTCAACGGTGACTGAACCGCTGGCGATAACGGGGTAATTTTCAGGCGTCATCATTGTCGCGTGACGGATCAACGCCGTATAATTCTGCGTTTGGGTCAGGTATACCTCCGCATCAAGCGAGACGTTGCTGCGAAGCCTTGTCCGATAGCCAAACTCCAGCATGTCCGAATGCAGCAGGTCGAGATTCCTGTTCCCGGAGATGGAATAGTCAACGAAAACACCAGGTCCTGCCGGCGTGTTCTGGCTGTAGCTGAAGAAAGTATCAAAGATAAAAGGGGACCGGTACGCCCGTGAGTAGACGGCCCGGAGGAGATTATGCTCACGCAACTTGTAACTGACCGCGCCCTGGTAGGAGGTGAACACTTTATCGGGATAGGTGAATTTGTCGAAGCGAATCCCACCGGTAAAGCGCATTCTCTCATCCAGTAATTTATAATCGAAACGAACACTGCCACCCACCGTCTTCATGGTTTGTTTTCCGGCAACAATACCTTCGCCGGCTGCAACATTCCAATAAGGATCATCATTGTAGGTCGCCTCGCGGTAGGTCAGTCCCGGCTTTATCGATAAACCCTTCAGGTTGATATCGTACTCCACGGAAGCGTCGGTGATGTTGTAATCATATTTAGATCCCATCATTCCCGCGACAGGTGCCTGCACGGCCCATGTATAGGATACCTGCGCGTTGATGCCATTGGTAGACGCGTGAAGATCCACATACTTGGAGTTCGTCAGGATCGTACTCATGTTGGAAACACCGTTGTTATCAACCATGACCATCTGCGCTTCTGAGTCCTGCGCGCCTGCGGTAAGGCGGAACTTCGATTTTTCGGACGGCGTATAATTCACAAACGTATTTACACCATACTTGATCATCGACTTGTCCGGGTTCGGATAGTATTCCGACGGGTTCGTGATCGCGAGGTCGTTCGGTGAGTCCACCCATTCATAGGTCGCATAGTCCAGGTACCGCACATCACGTGAACGGGATTGGGCATTGCCGGACAAGCTCACATCAAACTTCCCGTTAAACTTGTAACCTACCGAAGCGTTCGCGATTGCCGTATTTTTCGAACCGTATTGTCCATTGCCCCAAACAGAAAGGCCTTCCGTTTTCAATTCGCGTGTAATAATGTTGATTACGCCCGATACGGCATTTGGACCGTACAGCGTGGACGATGGTCCGCGAACAACTTCAATTCTCTCAACGTCGTTCAGATCAATCGGCAGGGACTCCCAGAAAGTTCCACCCTGCAGATAATTGTACACCGGGCGATTGTTGATCATCACCAGGGTGGTTGTGTTCGTTGATGTCAGGATAAGCGAATTAGGCGGAACATTGTCCAGCCCCCTTATGTGCACATCGTAATTACCGTTGGACGATTCCCGAACAATAAGGCCCGGGATCAATCGCAGCGCCTCCATGATGGATGTCGCCCCGGCGTTCCGGATCTCGTCGCTGGTCAGTACCGAGGCTGAAAGCGATGCATCGAAAAGACTTTCCGATTTTTTTGAGGCGGAGACGATCTCGATATTCATCAGTTCTTCCAGACTGAGACTAAAGGCGATAGAGTCATTTTGCTGTGCGAGCGTAACCTGGACACAAAAAGCCAGGGCACAACCAATTGTAAAAATTTTTAATTTCATAGCAGCAGTTTAAATGCGGAATCGCTTTAGCAAATGCAGTGTCATAAAATATTAGCAGGCAGTCAAGCGTCAGCTACATGTGAGATAGATGGCAAGTCATGAAACCAAACGCACTTATGAACGTGAGTTCAGGCATGCAGAAATTTACAGAAGTTGTTTTGATGGTAGTGGATTTTTCATTTTGGGAAATAAAAATCAATTCTAGAAAAATGATTGCTGCGCAGGAATTTCCCTTAATAACGCTATGCCTATGCGCAATTGCCAACGATTAAACAGCTGCTGCCGTTATGCTCAGAATGTTATGGACCCTGGCGATCAATATGATCAAATTTTGTATTGTTGTTACCGTAGTCTAGCCATCACGGTATTTTTCGATGAAACCTGACAACATGAAAACAAACGTATTATTTATTCAGGGTGCCGGCAACGGTGCTTATGAGGAGGACAAGAAACTTGCAGAAAGCCTCCGGAATTCGCTCAACGCAGGATTTGAGGTGCACTATCCTGCGATGAAGGATGAAGCGGATGCCGATTACCACACATGGGCAGCTCAGATCCGGGAAGAAAGCGCCCTTTTGGACGGTCCGCTGATATTCGTCGGTCATTCCGTGGGCGCCTCCGTTCTGATAAAGTTTTTCAGCGAAACGGAAACACCAAAAACTATACGGGGAATCTTTCTCATGGCTGCACCCTTCTGGGGAGGCGAAGGCGGCTGGACGTATGAAGGCTATGAAACGCTGGCCCTGCCAGACGAATCCGCCTGTAAACTTTCCAAAGATGTCCCGGTATTTTTTTACCACAGCCGCGACGATGAAACCGTACCCTTTGCACACCTCGCGCTATACGCCAAACGACTGCCCAACGCGACCATACACGCACGCGAGGGCGGCGGCCATCAACTGAATAACGATTTGTCAGGTGTAGCGGATGACATCAAAAGGTTGTTCTCAGCGCCATAAAAACCAACCCACCTCGCAAGCATAAGACCGCACGACCGACACTCATTTCATATATATATTGCAACCCAGGTCACTCCTTAATCCAGACGGCCTGCGTAAACGCGCCGTTAGCTGCAACGTCCCACGCCTCCAGCCGGACCCACTTTCTGCCGGTAAGGTCAACTGATTTACGAAATGTCTGCTCGCCAAAAGCATTGGTATTGTCTAATGTAATCCGTTCCCGGTAAACATTTTTTCCATCGCCGGATATGATCTCCGCATAATTCATGGGGAAAGTCCAGGTCAACCTGAAAGTAATGATTGATTCCTTTCCCCCAGCGATGATCTCTTCTCCTGTAGATTTTCCATCGACGGTGAATTCAGGAATGAGTACCTCGCCGGTGGACGAAAAGAACTGTCCTTTCTGAAGGGCATCGACAACCGGCTGCCAGCCATTTTTATAGTCGGGTAACTTCGCAATTTTCAGGTAGTTGACATTGAGGTGTGCATACATTTCATTTTGTGGCGTAATGGTGAACAGGTCTGCTTCGGCCAGCACTTTCTTGCGGTCACCCCAGTTGTTCATGTCGTCCAGCAGGTCAAGAACACGTTTGCCCAGGACGGGGACGGAAAGGTCAGCCGGCATCGGTTTCCAGGCCGCGCCCAGGAAATGCTCGTCTTTAAAAAACGCTGTCGACTTATACTTGTCCGGGTAACCGGTCGAACCTTTGATACGAGGATGGGCTGTCCAGGCGAGTCCGTTTTCATCTTTCAACAGGTCAAGCATTTCTTTCTCATTGGCGATGCGATAAACCTTTCCATACTTCGGGTCATCAGTCACCAACGACTTGCCTTCTTTCCTGGACATGATCCAGTATACAGGTTTGGGAAAAAGCTGCATCCAGTGTCCGCCAAAAAACTCATTTGGCTCTTCGCCGGGGAGCAGGAGAATTTCAGGGGATGACAGTCGTTCGCAAAGCTGGAACAGGGCATGCAGTTCTTTCAGCCGAAGACTATCAGGCCCTGTGGGATGCGCGGTGTAATGAAACTCACCAAGATGGACAATGTCCACACCGGTGCGTTTAAAGACATCAATAAATTCAGGTTTCTCGGGTACCGGTTTGCCCGCCATGACGACGCTCATGATAAACTCATTGTGAAAGTGGCTGGTCATGGTTTTGTACCCGGGCAGCGCAGTATACCGATCGTTGTTCGTAAACTTCTTTACCTCATCCAATGCGGCGGATGCGTCGCCACTGCTCAGCAAAACAAAAAAGTTTAATCGCTGCTTTGTTCCCGGAGGAGCATTGAACCATGGAACAAACCGGCGATCGCCATAAAGATCCTGCCGGATACCAATGCCATACCCATCGATCATATCGCGATACTGATTACCCGCCCATACGAACTTCAGGTTGAACGCTTCATCCAGGGGATAGAAGTACTGATGCGGCGCTGGAAACACGGCCAGGCTTCCATCATTATTCTCTCCGATAATGCTGCGGTATTTGACTTCAAGGTTGGCTGCTTTATCCCCGAAGGCCGGCGTAACCGACTTCATCTGCTCATCGACGGTACGCCATCCGACCTTGTTCCACGCACCGGTTTTTGAAATCAAACCCGCGTCGTACAAGATAGCAGTTGAGTCGATGTCGGTCGACATGACAGCGGCGATGTTGATCAACGGGCTGCCGTGATACAATGTTATCTCAAGGTTGCCGGCAAACCCGGGGGTTTTCAGCGCTCCGATGCTGACCACCGTTCGCGCGCCGACGCTGCTTACAGTCGCGGTGTGCTTGTTGAAATCAACCTTGTAAGACTTGAAGGGTTTGTTGGGAACTTTATCGAAAAAAATAGTCCATCCCTTCTCCGGTGTAAGCTCGCGCTTCCCGACCGTTAACAGGAATGCCGGATCGAGACCTGATGCGATCGGATGATTTTTCCCGCCTTCCTGCAGTTCAATGCTTTTGAACACCGGTTGTTGAGCAGAAAGGTCGAAAACAAGTGTGCCGGTTTTGTTTGTCCCGACTGGCCATGACACCGTTAAAATATCTCCCTTCGCAATCGCCGATGCTCCAGCTTTCTTGTTGAAATTTTTGAGATCTGGTTTTACCTGGGCGTGTGCCGTGCCAAAAAAAATAATCAGGAGAATTCCAATGGTGCATCGCATAATTAATCGCGTTGTTTGATGATAACTTCAGCGCGAAAAATAGTTATAAATAGCTTATTTCAGGCATGCGGCCCTCAGAATTATACGACTGGTACGCCCTCTGAAAATCTCCGGTTTTCTGCCTCGTCAAGATGTGATACCGCCATCTGATCGGAGCAGAACGTAAGACTGATATCAGGCATAAATAATGGTCACGTTAATTAACTGACCGTCTATACGTCAACGCGCGCCGCGTGAGTCCGGCGGCAGGAATAAAACATGCGGATGGAACCTGGCTTCGTTGTTGGCAAAAAAAGCGGATCATTTACGCCTCCCTACGACGCAAATTTTCTCCATGCACCTAATATAAACCCGGTCACCGTCAGCCAGGCCAGGTAGTAGCCGCCATTGATCCAGGCCAGGCCATAAGGATCGCCGGCGAACATGCCTGAGTTCATCAGCGGAAGATGGTGTACAGAAAAAACAATCAAAAACGCAACGATAGCCCCCTGTACACCCGATACAATATTAATCCTGGTAAAGAGCCAGGCAAGCAGGTATATGGGCGTTATGATGGAGACACTGTTCAGAATCCATATTCCGGCACTCATCGACTGGGATTCGATTTCCGCCGGATCACGCTGAACCAGCGCCATCCACTTTTCACCCCAAAGCGGCCCATACCATAAAAATCCAAATACGTGCATCAAAACGATGCAAGTCCAGACAGCAGGATGATTGATTTTTAATGTCATGTGCGATCAGTTTACCGAATTTAACGATTATCCATTTATAAAAAAGGAAAATAACCACCGGACAAAGTGTTCTCCTGTTATTAAAATCACTGCACCAGCTTTCATCCATACAGCGGTGCATGTTCATGTCGTTGCGCTTAGGCACAGGACTTCACGACCAAAAATTTCACTTTTTTCGCGAATTCTTGCACCCGTATTGAAAGCCATCCTGTTTTGACAAGCGGCCTCCGTTTTATGTATTATTTCGCTCCAGAATTTTTCAAATGACAAATCCGGCGACAAGCAAAACTTATGGCGAAAATTTTAACGCATCAAATCGTTAGTAACCAGCAGATTAATAAATTAAAAGAAACCGTCACCAACCTGGTCAACCAGATCGAGGCTGCCCAAACTTTTATAAAAGAGATCGAGCGGGGAAATCTTGACATCCGATTCGAAGCACGGGGGAACGCAGGTGACAAAGACGATGACGCGCTTGCCCTTTCGCTTTTAAGCATGCGCGACCAGATGAAGAGAATCGCGTCTGAAGAAAAGCAACGCAACTGGGCGACGGAAGGCCTCGCAAAGTTTGTTGATATCCTCCGTTCTAACAATGACGACATCGCCGCCCTTGGAAACGTGATCATCAGCAACATCGTAAAGTACCTGAACGCTAACCAGGGATCGCTATACATCCTTGACGATTCGGATCCTTCCGATATCCAGCTCGACCTCATTGCATGTTATGCTTATGACCGGAAGAAACATATTCATAAACGTTTTGGCATCGGCGAAGGCGTGGTAGGACAATGTGTGCTTGAAAAAGGCACCGTGTACATGACCAATCTTCCCAAGGACTACCTTAAAATAACCTCAGGGCTAGGCGAAGCACTGCCAAAAAACCTGTTGATCGTTCCACTACTCCTGAATGAAAAAGTTTACGGAGCCATTGAACTGGCATCGTTCAGCACTTTTGAAAAACACCACCGCGACTTTATTGAGAAACTGGCAGAAAGTATCGC
>DASPJC010000168.1:0-18015 GCA_035628815.1 Ohtaekwangia sp.
GACATTGACCGCATGCAGGAGATCAAAGAGCGCTCGCTGCTGTATGAAGGCCTCAAACATTATTTTATCGTACGTTTCGTTCAGCGACCCGGCGCGCTCAAAGAGTTCGTGAACCATGTGCTCGGCACGAACGACGACATCACCCGCTTTGAATTCATCCAGAAACACAACAAGGAAACCGGCCCCGCGTTGATCGGTATCGAGGTGAAAACACGTGACGATTTCAATGCCCTCATTGAAAGGATGAACGCGCACCAGCTCAACTACACGCTCATTAATCAGCACGAAAATCTGTTTGAATACCTTGTTTGAGATTACCGGTTGTTGGTTATAGGAACCGGGTTGATTTTGGACTGTAGGTCCGGGGTTTAGGGAGTGATGTAATGCCAGGAAAAGGAAGGCAATCTGAAGCAGGTGTTGATCCTAAACTAAGATCTAAGATGAACACCTTCTGAAGATCTACCGTCCGGTGGATAGCAACACCTTCCCCACCCGGTGGTCGCGCAGCCAGAGGCCACCCCACATCAGGATGCCGAGATATACCGGGAACAGAACGTGGCTGAAGAGCGGATTGTCAATACGCACATGGGTGGCAATGGCGCCGCCAAAATAGCCGGTCAAAAGTACAGCACCCAGCACCGATGTCGACGGTACGATATAGAGAATGGTTGCGATCAGGGCGAGAATTCCCATGATGGGCAGGTGGTGTTCCGCATAACCCAGTTCGTGGACGGACGCCTTCATCATTTCGTTTGGTGGCAGCAGCTTGAAAACTGCATCAACGAGCATAAACAGTATGACCAGTCCGCTCATGGTCCAGCTGGCCCAGAGCCGTGATTTTGAAATCTGTGTTGTTTCCATTTTTTTATTTTTAGTGATGATCGATGATGTAAAGGTAAGGCCGTCTTGAACGTCCGATGGTGTGTAAATGCGGCAACGTTAGGGGTGGATTGCGACAAACTTGAAATTACAAGTTACAAGTTCAAGGTTCAAGGTTCAAGGTTCGAAGTTCGAGGTTCAAGGTGCAAGGTGCAAGGTTTAGGGTTTAGGGTTCGGGGGTAGGGATTAGGTTTAAAGATTGAGGATTGAAGACTGCTTATTACTGGAGGCGGATTAGCGGGCACAGCTAAAAAAGCGAAATCAATTTTGGATTTCAAACCTTGAACCTCACATCAACACATCAACACGTCAACACATCAAATAAGATTGTTGGCGTAGGCGAATTTGATCAATCCGACGAGTGAGTTCGTGCCGGTTTTGCGGAAAATGTTTTTGCGGTGCGTCTCGACAGTGCGTTCACTGATGAATAATGCTTCAGCGATCTGTTTGTTGGAATATTCGCTGGCGATGAGCTTTAAGATTTCGCGCTCGCGGTCGGTGAGAAGCCGGCCTTCATCCGGTTTTTGCAGGTTGACGATTAATAACTTGTTGATGTCGTTGCTGAGGAAGACCTTTCCCTGGCGCACTTCTGCGATCGCTTTGAGCAATTCCTGGTGTGTATCCTTTTTCAGCACGTATCCCTGCACACCTGTTCTCAGGATCTCCTTTACCAAATGAACCTCGTCATGCATGCTGAGCACAATAATTTTGGTGCCGGGGCAAACGCGGTTGATGGCATGTATAAATGAAAGCCCGTCCATACCGGGCATATTGAAATCGGTGATGATCAGGTCTGCCGTGTCCGTTTTGAGAAATTCAAGTGCACTTTCCGCGCTGGGCACGGCAGCCAATACCTGGAGGGTTTCATCTTTCTCCAGCAGGCTTTTTACGCCATCCAGGAGAATCGTATGATCATCGACTAACAGTATACGCATGCGGGCAGGCTGATTGGCTTTAAAATTAAAGAAACGAAATATACCTGCATCGCTCATGAAGAGCAAATCAAAGGCATTACGCCGAAAACGGCTATCCGTGCTGCTGGGTATTTAATACCACCGGTTCCGGAACCGGCGTCTGCTTTTTGAACGGCATGCGGATGCTCATGGTGGTGCCCGCGCGATCGGGTCGCGAGTCGATATCGACAGTGCCCCGGATAAGGTTCAGGCGCGACTGAATGTTTCGCCAGCCATGTCCACTGCCCCGCTCGAGGACCGCCGGATCAAAACCTCTCCCATTGTCCTCAACAACTATGCTGATCTCATCTTCGTACCCCACCAGTTGAACTTCAATACTGGTGGCCGCCGCATATTTGGTAACATTGTTCACCCATTCCTGGATGATCCGGTAAAGGGAGATCTCCTGGATCTCCTCCAGGCGTTCGGGCACTTCAAACCCGCTTACGTTGATCATCACTTTTCCGGAATCGCTGAGCCTCCGTGCCATTTCATCCAACGCAGGTACAAGGCCCTGCTGGATCAGCGTTTGCGGCATCAGGTTGAAAGCGATTCCGCGGATCTCGTGGTACATCTCGTGCATGATCTTCTCGGCTTTTGAAAAAATTGAAACACGCTCTTCGGTACTAAGGTCGTTCCGGATGCCCGACACCGAAAGGCGAAGGGCAGATATCAGTTGTCCCATTCCATCATGGAGGTCCTGGGCGAAACGCTTGCGTTCTGTCTCCTGCGACTGAATCGAAGCACGGATATACGCCTCGCGTATGGAAATGTCGTGTTCCTTGGTAAGCAGCTCCTGCTTTCGTTTCATCCTGTTCCGTACCAGGAAAAAAATGATGGTCAGCAATACAAGGACGAGGACGAGCGACGCCATGATCGCATAATTCCTTTGCAGCTGCGCCTCTTGTTCCGCCAGTGACGCTTCCTGTAACACGATCAGCTGTTGTTTTTTCTCTGTATCGTATTTCGCGGTAAGATCAGCGATCACTTTCGTTCTGTCCAGGTTAAAAAGGCTGTCCTTGAAGTGCTGACTTTTCTGCTGGTAGGCGAAGGCTGTTTTGTAATCATTGGTCTGCGTGTAGACAAAGGCAAGCTGATCATAGGTATACCGGATCAGGTCCGTATAGCCGATCGCAATGGCCTGCGCCAGTCCCTGCTCAAATGCCCTGGCCGCGTTGGCAAACTCCCCGAATGCCACGTACGCTTCGCCTGTATTGACCAGGTTGACAGCCAGTCCCTGCCGGTCATTAATTTTTCTCCGCACCGCGGTAGACTGACCGATGTACTCCAGTGTTTTCGTGCGGTTGCCTTTGCGCTGTTCGGCGGCGGCGAGGTCCAGCAAAATATAGCCCAGGCCCACACTATCTTTTTGTGCAACCCGTATCTGGTATACAATTTTATTCAGTGCATATGCTTCGTCGAATTTTCCCTCGCGCTCAAGCATCACTGCTTTATGACTCAGGGCCGTTCCGCGTAATTCTTCATTCCCCGCCAGTTGGCTGTACTTCAAAGCCTGGTCGAGGTGATGGTGCGAAGTTTTGAGATCGCCCTGCTTGCTGTAGAACACACCCATCTCGTTGTTGACGAATGCCAGTCCGTTGAAATGTTGGAGCGAGTCGAAGATCTTCGATGCGCTGATAAATTTCGGGAGCGCGTTTTCATAGTCGCCGCGCAGGAAAAGCACCACGCCTTGTTTGGCCAGCGTGTAGCCCTCGAGGTCTTTCCATTTATTCCGGTGCGCCAGGTCGCTGGCCATCGCGGTAAGTCGTAGTGCGTTGGCAAAGTCCTCGCTGTATATGCTATAGAAGTTCTCGTGAACGAACGTGACTTTTCCCCGGTCGTCCAGCATACTTAATTTTTTGTCTACGGCTTCTTTCGAAAATGATTGACCCTGCACGGCAGACACACAGAACACGAACAAAACCCCTGCTAAAAACCTGTACATGCGACGCTCTTTTACGCTTTCCAAACAATGTAATTTTTTAATTGACGATAAGCAATTTTTCAGAAAACCGCTACCACACAATCGTTAGTAGTGGTAAAAATTTTTTAACAATTCGTTGATGCTGGCCTTAACTTTTTTCATCTTCGTGCAGGAATTTCTCTTAGAAAAAGTTAGAAAAAAACACGACCTCTTGTATCATCAGACAGATGATCAGAATATAGCAAAAACAAACGTTACCGTCCCGCCCATCCAGGCGGGACGGTTTCATTTTTTAGGGTCGCCAACAAACTAACAGTTGTTTAATTTCAAGACAAGCAGAAACAGAAAGTAGCATGAGTCAACCGAAAACACTGTTCGACAAGATCTGGGATGCACATGTAGTGAAGCAGAGCGAAGGATACCCGGATGTAGTATACATCGACAGGCATTTTATCCATGAAGTAACCAGCCCGCAGGCATTCGAAGGACTGCGCAAACGGGGCGTGAAGGTTTTCAACCCGCAACGCACAACGGCAACCCCCGATCACAATGTGCCCACCCAGGATCAGCACCTGCCCATCAAAGAAGCACTGTCCCGCCACCAGGTGGAAACACTGAGAAAGAATACGGCTGAATTCGGCATTTCACTTTACGACCTCGGACATCCTTTTCAGGGTATCGTTCACATCATCGGCCCCGAGCTTGGTTTGACACTTCCCGGCATGACCATCGTTTGCGGTGACAGCCATACGTCAACACACGGCGCTTTCGGGAATATTGCTTTCGGTATTGGTACCAGCGAAGTTGAGCAGGTACTGGCTACCCAATGTATACTGCAGTACCGTCCTAAAACCATGAAGATCGAAATCAACGGCAAGCTTGGTAAAGGTGTCGTGGCAAAAGATATTATCCTGTACATCATCGCGAAGATCTCGGCCAGCGGCGCAACGGGATACTTCGTCGAGTATGCCGGAGATGCGATCCGCAATTTGTCCATGGAAGCCCGGATGACCATCTGCAACATGAGCATCGAAATGGGCGCGCGCGGCGGACTTATCGCCCCGGACGAAACCACGTTCGACTATATCAAAGGAAGAAAATTCGCCCCCCAGGGAGAAGTGTATGACCGGATGGTTGAAAAATGGCGGCAGCTGAAGACCGATGAAGGTGCTGCCTACGACATGGTACTGACCTACGATGCTTCGGACATCGCCCCGATGATCACGTACGGTACCAATCCCGGTATGGGCATCAAAGTAACGGACAGGATACCTACTGTCGAAGAACTGAAAGACATCAGCGAACAAACTTCTTTCCGCAAGTCGCTGGAGTATATGGGACTGGAACCCGGCTCGCAACTGCTGGGCAAAGCGATCGATTATGTATTCATCGGCAGCTGTACCAATGCACGCATCGAAGACCTGCGTCTCGTGGCTTCCATTGTAAAAGGAAAAAAGAAAGCAGACAATGTTGAGGTATGGGTTGTACCCGGATCAAGACAGGTGGAAGACCAGGCGCGTAAAGAAGGGCTGGATAAGATCTTCGAAGCAGCCGGATTCCAGCTTCGTCAGCCGGGATGTTCGGCATGCCTGGCCATGAACGAAGACAAAATACCCGCCGGCAAATATTGCATCAGCACCTCCAACCGGAACTTCGAAGGACGGCAGGGACCGAAATCCAGGACGTTCCTGGCGAGCCCGTTGAGCGCAGCCATTGCCGCCATCACCGGGAAAGTAACGGATGTGAGAAGTTTTGTATAAGATTAATACCATGGCAAAAGAAAAATTCATAACCCTGACCAGCCAGGCAGTACCCCTGCCCATCGAAAATATAGATACCGACCAGATCATTCCCGCACGCTTTTTGAAAGCGACAACACGCGAAGGATTTGCTGAGAACCTCTTCCGCGACTGGCGATACAACAACGACAACACCCCGAAAGCTGACTTCGTCCTGAATCAACCGACATACGCAGGGAATATCCTGGTGGCCGGTAAAAATTTTGGTTGTGGCAGCAGCCGCGAACACGCTGCCTGGGCTATTGCCGACTACGGATTTCGTGTGGTGATCTCCAGTTTCTTTGCAGACATCTTCAAGAACAATGCCCTTAACAATGCATTGCTTCCGGTACAGGTCTCCGACGATTTTCTAAAAAAGATCTTCGCCGCCATCGAAAAGAATCCTGCAACGAAGATTACGGTGAACCTGGCGGAACAAAAAGTAACGCTGGATGACGGATCGTCAGAATCATTTGACATCAATCCATACAAGAAAATATGCCTGACGAACGGGTACGACGATATCGACTACCTGCTCAGCTTGAGGAATGAGATTAAGCATTTTGAACTCGTTCATTAGCACTAGGCCCTGGGCCTTGGGGATCAGGCATTGGGAATGTCGCACAGGTCACACACGCTAGCCAGGAGCTCGCAGCTTTAATAAGAATTGCAAAAATGAAAAAGAAAATCACTATTCTCCCGGGAGACGGTATCGGTAAAGAAGTAACAGCTTGCGGCAAGAAGGTGCTGGAGCAGATCGCGGAATGCTTCGGACATCAGTTTGTTTTTGATTATGCAACCATCGGCCATGAAGCCATCGAGGCTACCGGTAACCCGCTGCCGGATGAGTCGCTGGCGAAAATGAAAAGCGCCGACGCGATCCTTTTTGGCGCTGTCGGTCATCCGCGATATGATAACGATCCCACGGCCAAGGTTCGTCCCGAGCAGGGCCTGTTGAAGATGCGTAAGGAGCTTGGTCTCTATGCGAATCTCCGCCCCATAAAACTTTTTGACGAATTGCTGGGTGCATCCAGTATCAAACCCGAGATCCTGAAGGGCGCCGATATCCTTTTCTTCCGCGAACTGACCGGGGATGTATACTTCGGCGAGCGCGGCCGCAAGGATGATGGCAACACAGCCTACGACACCATGATATACTCCCGCTATGAAATAGAGCGCATCGCGCACAAAGCATTCAAGGCCGCCCTGACACGAAATAAAAAACTGACCTCTGTCGACAAGGCGAACGTACTGGAAAGCTCCAGGCTGTGGCGCGAAGTCGTACAGGACGTTGCAAAACAATACCCGGATGTAGCGGTGGAGCATATGTTTGTCGATGCCGCGGCGATGAAACTCATCCAGAATCCCAAAAGCTTTGACGTTGTCGTGACGGGCAATCTTTTCGGCGACATTCTTACAGACGAAGCGTCGCAGATCGCGGGTTCCATGGGCATGCTTGCATCCGCGTCCATCGGCGATACGGTAGGGCTATACGAGCCTATCCACGGCAGCGCCCATGACATCACCGGGAAAGGTGTTGCTAACCCGCTGGCGTCGATTCTTTCCGCTGCATTGCTGCTCGACATCTCGTTCGGCCTGAAAGAGGAGTCCGAGGCTGTTATCAAAGCAGTAGAGCAAACGTTGAAAGACGGCTATCGCACGCGCGACATTGCTGACGCAACGACTCCCCATGAAAAGATTCTCGGTACCGAGGTGATGGGAAATGTCGTTTGCAACAATGCACGCATCCTGGTGAACTGCCAGCTGGAAGTGGGCGGATAGCTAGTACGTGAAGTGATTTACAGAGACCAACTATAACAAAGTAATTATGAGCCAGAAAATTGAAATCTTCGACACCACCCTGCGTGATGGCGAACAAGTGCCCGGCTGCCAACTCTCCACCGACGAGAAAATCGTTGTTGCGCGCGAGCTGGAACAACTGGGCGTTGATGTGATTGAAGCTGGTTTTCCGATATCGAGTCCCGGCGATTTTCTTTCGGTGATCGAAATTTCAAAAGCCGTCAAGGATCCCGTCGTATGCGCCCTGACGCGCTCCAAAAAAGATGATATCGATGTGGCTGCCGAGGCACTCCGGTATGCGAAACGCGGCCGCATCCATACCGGTATCGGCTCATCGGATATCCACATCAAACATAAATTCAACAGCACACGCGAAAAAGTGCTTGAGCAAGGCGTGTGGGCTGTCGAGTACGCAAAATCCAAGAACGTCCAGGTGGAGTTTTTTGCGGAGGACGCGGGCCGCGCGGACCTGGCCTTCCTGGCACAGATGGTGGAAGCGGTGATCGCCGCGGGTGCCGATGTGGTGAACATCCCCGATACCACCGGTTATTGCCTTCCTCATTTGTACGGTAAACGCATCCAGTACCTTTTCGAAAACGTAAAGAATATCGACAAGGCAACCATCTCTGTGCATTGTCACAACGACCTGGGACTGGCAACCGCCAATACGATCTCCGGTTTAATGGGCGGCGCACGCCAGGCGGAAGTCACCATCAACGGTATCGGTGAGCGCGCCGGCAATACTTCCCTCGAAGAAATTGCCATGATCATTAAAACCCACAAGGACCTTGACTTTCATACCAACCTCAAGGCGGAAAGAATATTCGGCCTGAGCACGCTGATCTCCGAACTGATGCGGATGCCGGTTCAACCGAACAAGGCAATTGTCGGTGCCAACGCATTCGCCCACTCCTCGGGCATTCACCAGGATGGCTTTCTGAAAAATTCGGAGAACTACGAGATCATCAACCCGGCGGACGTAGGCGTACCCTCATCTTCTATTATCCTCACCGCCAGAAGCGGTCGTGCTGCCCTGAAGCACCGGCTGGACCTGCTGGGCTATCAACCCAGTAAAACCGAACTTGACCAGCTCTACGAAAATTTCCTGGTCATGGCCGATGAAAAGAAAAATGTGAACGACGAAGACCTCATGGTCCTGATCGCCAACAAGCAGATCCTCGTATCACAAAAGTAAAACCAAACCGCCCTAACCGGTTAAGCATCGTCCGCAAGGATGATGCTTTTTCCTTTTTATGAACCGTCGGCAAAATCTCCTTTTCCGGGTGGTGCGCCCGATTGTTTGTTCATTGCCTTTAGCTATATTGAAACCTTCGAATAATTTGTCTATGCGGCTTTCCCAATCTTTGGCCTTTTCGGCCCTGCTCTTCATCAGTTTTGCCGCAGAGGCCCAGGAGATCGGCCTGCAACTTTACAGCCTGCGCGATCAGTTCGCCAAGGACGTTCCCGGCACAATGCAAAAGGTAAAAGAGATGGGCATCCGGGAAATCGAGATGTTTGGCACATATGGCCTTCCTTTTCACGAGTTTATCAAGCTGATCGCGAAGAATGAGCTACAGGTGGTAAGCTTTGGCACCAGCTTCGAAAGACTTGCCGAATTTCCTCAGGCCGTCGCCGACGAAGCCCGTGCCTACGGTGCGAAATATGTGGTGTGTTTCTGGATACCCCACGATGGCGACACCTTCACGATCGAAGATGTAAAGAAAGCTAGCGCGGTATTTAACAAGGCCGGCAAAATTCTGAGTCAAAACGGGCTGCTGCTCTGTTATCACCCCCACGGGTACGAATTTCAACCGTATGAAGGTGATACCCTTTTTAAAACGATGATGGAATCGTTCGATAAGCGTTATGTCTATTTTGAAATGGATGTATTCTGGATCAGGCAAGCCGGTATCGACCCCGTTGCCCTGCTGAAGAAGTACGCCAGCCGCTGGATACTCCTGCACCTGAAGGACCGGAAACACGGGACACCCGATAGTACCAATGGCGAAGCCGATGTTGAAAGCAACGTAGTGCTTGGACAGGGCGACGTCGGCATCAAAGAGATCATGGCCGAAGCAAAAAAACTCGGCATACAACATTACTTCATCGAAGATGAATCTTCACAGGCACCGGAACAGATCCCGCAGAGTATTGCCTACCTGAAGTCCCTGAAATAATGTTGCAGTATGTAACGGCGTTAATGATCTGGCAACCCCAGCAGGCTCTTTAACTTACCCGGTATGGTGGCAATTTTCCGCTTTTCATAATCAAAGCAAACAATTCCCGTCTTGCCGCGCGCTACTTCTTTACCGGTTGCCTTATTATGGATTACATAGTACATATCGAACCCATATTTGTTAACGTCGTTGATGCCGATGCCGATCGTCAGAACATCCCCTAAAAAAGCTTCTGACTTGTATTGAACCGCCGCGTCGCTGATGATCTGGCCGATCGAACCCTCAAAGCTGAGTTCGTCTTTCAATCCAAGGTGACGGTAATATAGCACGCGGGCTTCCTGCATCAGCAAAAGTATAGCATCGTTGCCGACGTGATTGCCATAGTTAAGATCTGCCACGCGAACGGGAATCTCGGTCGTGAAGACGTAATGACCCGGAAGGTCGATATGAATGCGGGCCATGTTTGATTTTAATATCATAAGGTAGCGGAAATGTCATGAAATAATCAAGCAGTAACGCAACTTTGGTATCTTGTCTTCGGAACCTCACTCCTGATGAAGCTTTTGAAAACCTTTTTCCGGCTGACTGCTGCCCTGGCCCTAGTTTTCTTTTTAACCGTTCTGATCACGTTCTTCATTGTGACCATGCCGCCGGAACATCCCCCGGAAGATCCGCTGGTGGTAAACGATGTTAGCACGTTAAATCCGACCGCTGTATCCGCCATTGCCGTTCCAGAGACTACGGAAGAAATTGCAGAACTTGTAAAAAATCACACAGGCATTGTTTCTATCGGCGGGGCGCGTCATAGCATGGGCGGTCAGATTGCTTCTGAAAAATCTCTGCACCTCGACATGCGTCGCTTCGACAACGTCATCAGTTTTTCCAGCGAAAAGCGGACACTTACCGTACAGGCCGGCATCACATGGCGCAAGATCCAGGAGTATATTGACCCGCATGAACTGTCCATAGCAGTGATGCAGACCTATGCCAACTTTACGGTCGGCGGGTCATTGAGCGTGAACGTTCACGGCCGTTATGTGGGTATGGGACCCATTATCCACTCCGTGGAATCGGTCAAAGTAATTTTAGCGGATGGCCGTACCGTTATAGCCTCGCGGGTTGAAAATCCGGAAATATTTTACGCATGTATTGGCGGTTACGGCGGGCTCGGTGTCATCGTCGAGGCTACTATCAGGCTTACCGGCAACAGCAAGGTGGAGCGCAGCAGCGTCACCATGCCGGTGGCGGACTACAAACAATACTTTATGGAAAACGTCAGGAACGATTCCACCGCGATATTCCACAATGGGGACCTCTATCCCGACGACTACAACGAAGTACGTGCCATCACCTACCGAACGACGCACAAATCGGTAACAAATGTCCATCGCCTCAAACCGCCGGATGAAAGCTATCGCATGGAACGGTTTGGAATGTGGATGGTATCGGAACTTCCCTTCGGGAAATGGGTACGTCGGTATTGGGGCGATCCGCTCTACTACGATGCCGACGTAGTACGCTGGCGAAACTACGAAGCCAGTTACGACGCCGATGAACTGGAGCCATCTTCGCGAAAAACATCTACGTACGTCCTGCTCGAATACTTTGTCCCCGTGGATCGGTTTGATCATTTTGTGTCAACAATGGCGGCGATCCTCAGACGCAGCAACGCCAACATCATTAATGTTTCCATCCGCCACGCGTATGCGGACAATGGTTCGCTGCTCGCCTGGGCAAAGACCGAGGTGTTTTGTTTTGTCATATACTATAAGCAGGGCGTTTCTCAGACAGAAAAAGACAAGGTGAAGGAATGGACACGTGAACTCGTTGACGCGGCATTATTCGAAGGCGGATCCTTCTACCTTCCATACCAGGTTCATGCAACCAAAAAACAGTTCCTGGAAGCGTATCCTCGTGCCCAGGAATTCTTCAACCTGAAAAAAAAACTTGATCCGGAAAACAAATTCAGAAACAAGCTATGGGATAACTACTACTGACGGTTTATCTTCGGTAACTCATAAGCTCTTCCAAAGATAAAGCGTGGCATAGGCTTCCCATCCCTTATACTTTTTAAAGATCCTCCTGACCTGGTCCAGCGTAGGCTTCTGCTTCATGCCTTTGAGATTTTTAATCGCGTTGTGAATCCCCGCATCCTCCAGGGGGAACGCTTCGCCGTAGTGAAACGTTTTCATCAGCGCATAATTGGCCGTCCAGTTCCCGATACCTTTGATTTTCATCAATTGCTCCCGCGCTTCGGCGAACGGCAACCCGGCGATTTTTTGTTTCGACAGTTGACCGCTGGCAAAAGCCTCCGCCAGTGTAATGATGTACTTACTCTTCTGCCGCGAGAATTGCAGCGGTAAAAGATGTTCATCCCGCAACACGGCAACCGCTTCGGGATGTGGGAATAAATAATAATCGTCCGTGTCGAATACCATTTTCTCGCCGAAGTTTTCAACGAAGCGCTGTTTCAGCGTGTAAGCAAACTGCAGGTTGATCTGCTGACCCAATATGGCCCAGGCCAGCGATTCAAAAAGATCGGGCTGACCTACGATCCGGTAACCAAAATATTTTTTCGCTACTTTTTTTAACAAAGGATCTTTCTCCGCCAGGGCATAAAAAGGCTTCAGGTCTGTTGTAATGTCAAACCACTCGCCGATGTATTGCTTTAACCCCGACTTTGTTTCAGGTGTCAGCTTCCCGTTCAACAGATCGACCTTTAGATTTTTTCGTCCGCTCAGTTCGAACAGGATGATTTCGTTTGAGAGCCGTATCAATTTTGTTATGCCGCGATCACTGCACCGATGCAGGATCTCTTTCGGCGACCGGCGCAGAAAGTCGAGACACAAATTGAAATCAAACGCTTCGGGTACCGGAATTGTAAAAGAATCCATCCTGCAATACTATAAAAAGTACCGCTCTGTTGTGCGCGACGTGATCCCGGTGCGTTCAATATATACATCCCAAATGAGCAAGAAACGGGTTGCGCTGCCGGCGTGAGATGCGTTGATTTGAATAAAAAAACATGAAGTCATTTACAGACGACGACTGGGCAGCCTTTGCTGAACAGCTCAACGATCAGGGATACGCGCACCTGCCAAATGTGCTTTCGCACGAAGAATGCTTTGACCTGTCAGCCTTGTATAACCACGACGGAATTTTTCGCAAGACCATTGACATGCAACGGTACCGGTTTGGAAAAGGTGAATACAAATATTTCAATTATCCTTTGCCAGGAACGCTGCAGCTGTTGCGGGAACAATGGTACGCGCCACTCGCATCGCTCGCGAATCAATGGATGAAACATCTTTCGCTTCCACACCATTTCCCGCCGGATCATGCAGCGTTTTTAAAAAAGTGCCATGAAGAAGGCCAAAACCGCCCTACACCACTGATGTTGAAATACGAAACCGGTGGATTCAACACCATGCACCAGGATCTCTATGGCACCGTGTTCTTTCCATTCCAGGTAGTATTTGTATTGCGTCAGCGTGGAAAAGATTTTGAAGGTGGTCAGTTCGTTATGCTGGAACAGGTTCCGCGGGCCCAATCGCGCGCGCATGTACTGGATCCTGACCTGGGTGACGCCATTATCTTCACCACCGGTTTTCGTCCCGTGAAGGGTACACGCGGGTATTATCGTGCCGCCATGAAGCACGGTATCAGCGCGGTTACAGCAGGCGAACGCTATTCGATGGGACTGATATTCCATGATGCGTCCTGAGATGATCGGCCATAAAGATCTTCCCGGGAAAACAGTGCTACGCCTTATTAAAAGCGGAGAGATCACGCTGGCCGGAAACCGGAAACAGAAGATCTATGGCAGGCTGAACTGCAATAGCGGGAAGCGAATGAAAAAAGTAAACCGCGTGTTTTTCAAAGAGACATCAGATGCCATACGTGAGGGCTACCGTCCTTGCGGATGCTGCCTGAGGCCGCAATACCAGGAATGGAAGTCGGCAAGAATCGGGTTGAGGAACAGCGTTGAAAGGTCCAGATTTGAATATTAAACAACGGTCAAACAACAACGACGAAACATTAACTTGATAACTTATGGTCCTGATCAGCAACGAGTCCGACATGAACTACCAGCGCATTGAACAAGCCATTCAATACCTGGAAGCTAATTTTCAACGCCAGCCGGATCTCGATGAGGTGGCGGAAAAAGTACATTTAAGCCCATTCCATTTCCAGCGGATCTTCACGGAATGGGCCGGCATCAGCCCGAAACGATTCCTTCAGTTCTTAACAGTAGATTTCTTAAAAAACAAGCTGATCGAATCGAAGAATCTTATCGATGCCGCAGCCTCAGCCGGCTTGTCAAGCCAGTCACGGGTGTACGATCTCTTTACAACGCTTGAGGCTGTTACCCCGCACGAATATAAACTTCACGGCTCCGGGATCAGGATCGAATACGGCTTCCATGAAACGCCCTTTGGTGCTTGTCTCATCGGTGTCACCGAACGCGGCATCTGCTGGCTTTCTTTTGTAGCGACCGATGGCGATCCGCGCATCGAGCTGAATGATATGAAGACCCACTGGCACAACTCGGTCTTTCACCAAAACCAGGAACTGACGGCAGAATTTGCCACACAAATTTTCCAGCCCCGGCCGGGCGCGGAAAAACTCCATGCCTTTGTGAAAGGCACCAACTTTCAGATCAAGGTATGGGAGGCGTTGTTGCGGATACCGATGGGCAATGTTACGACCTATCAGACCATCGCGCACGGTATCGAAAGTCCAAAAGCCGTGCAGGCTGTAGGATCAGCGGTAGGCGCCAATCACATCGCGTTCCTCATCCCCTGTCACCGGGTTATCCGAAAGGATGGGATACTGGGTGAATACCGCTGGAGCGCCTCGCGCAAAAAAGGTATGATCGGCTGGGAAATGGCGCGCATGACCGGCACGCAGGACGTTTAATATTTCTCGTCCTGGTTCGGGAAATCTTTCTCTTTCACATCGCTCACATATTGCTTCACAGCGGCGGTAATGATTCCGTTGAGGTCTGCATAACGCCGGAGGAAACGCGGTTTGAACTCCTGTGTGATCCCGAGCATATCCTGCATGACCAGCACCTGGCCATCAACGTCGGGGCCGGCGCCTATCCCGATCGTTGGAATGCGCACCGACTGTGAAACCTGTTTGGCCAGCGCCGCCGGAATTTTTTCCAGCACGATGCCGAAACATCCGCACTCTTCCAGGAGTTTGGCGTCCTCGACCAGTTTCTTCGCCTCGGCTTCTTCCTTGGCGCGAACGGTATAGGTACCGAATTTATAAATAGACTGGGGTGTAAGTCCCAGATGACCCATCACCGGAATGCCGGCGCTGAGAATCCGTACAATGGAATCCTTCACCTCGCTCCCGCCCTCAAGCTTCACCGCATGCGCACCTGATTCTTTCATGATCCTGATGGAAGATCTCAGCGCTTCACCCGAACTTCCCTGGTACGTTCCAAAAGGAAGGTCGACTACTACCAATGCGCGCTGAACCGCCCGTACCACCGAAGCAGCGTGGTAGATCATCTGATCCAGTGTGATGGGTAATGTCGTTTCATGTCCCGCCATCACGTTCGACGCGGAGTCACCCACCAAAAGAACATCGATGCCCGTGCGGTCGATGATTTTAGCCATGCTGAAATCATACGCCGTAAGCATGGCGATTTTTTCCCCACGGTTCTTCATTTCCTGAAGCTGGTGAGTGGTGATGCGTTTGATCTCTTGTTTATGCACAGACATGGGCGTTGCAATTACGGTTACAGTTCAAGGTTACAAGTTCAAGGTTCAAGGTCAAGGTTACAGGTTCAAAGTTCAAAGTTCAAGGTTGGACGTTTTCGGGTTGAAGGTTGAGGTTATTTAGCATAGGGTACACGTGCACACACGATATGGCCGCGTATCTGAGAAGGATCAATGCAGGTATACCGCGGTTTCTTTGCCCAGTATTACTTCGACATGATCTTTGATGGTGGTCGACAACTCGTAGCCGACGTATTGGGCGTGCACGGGAAAATTAGCGTGACCGCGATTGACCAACACCGCCGCTTCAATCTTCTTAACCTCGATGTTGAGAAAAGGTTTTATGCCATAGGTAAAAGTTCGGCCGGTGTTCAGCACATCGTCTACCATGATGATACATTTCTTACGGAGTTCCTTCACCTCGCAGTCAAGCTTGATGTCACGCTGCTCGGGTGCAGTCTTGTCCAGTAAAATTTTCACCAGTTTCACTTCAATCGGCGAGATCCCCTCCAGTTCCTTGCCCAACAGTTTTGCCAGGGTATAACCTTGCCCTTCGATACCCGCGAGCACAATATTCTTTTCGCGGACATTGCGTTCATAGATCTCGAAGGCCATCCTGCGGATCTTCTGCCTGACATGAACACTGTCCAGGATCAAATTTTTCTCGGCGATCATAATTCAATCGATACTTTCCGTTGTGATTTAGTTCGGCAAAGGTAATGACTTGCTGTCCTTAAACGTGGAGAGGATCACCATGGACTGGAGGCTGTCCACAACTTCGATGTTGGATACCTTGTCCAGCATCAGCTGCTGATACGCCGCGATGTCAGCACAAACGATCTTGAGAATAAAATCTCCGGCGCCCGTAATATGATGACATTCGATCACTTCGTCAATGCTTTTGATTGCCGAAATAAACTTGCTGATATTTTCCTTGTTGTGGCCTTTGAGCGATACCATGACAAAAGTGCTGACACCCAGACCGACGGCGGCGGGATCGATAACACCATGGTAACTTTTGATGACGCCGCTGGTTTCAAGCTTGTTGACCCGCTCAAGCGTGGGTGCTGGCGACAGTCCGATTTCCTTTGCCAGGTGGGCATTCGTAATGTTTGAATTCTTTTGAAGGATCTCCAGTATTTTACGGTCTGTTGCGTCCAGTTTAATATTGCCTTTCATGGTTAATGAGGTTTGATTCCAAATAAAATTTGGCTAAAAATAGCAGAAATATGCTATTCGTTTGCTAACAGTTGTTAAGATTTGAAAAAGATTTTACATCTATAGGTCCAGAAACCTTTGATATGCTTCCTTTACAAGTTCTATGCGTCTGTATTTATAAGCGATATGCTGAATTTCACTCGCCAGGACCTCACGCGGCGTCTTCAGAAGGGCCTTTATTTTCAAAAATGCTTCATTGGGTTTAGTCATATCCATCAAGACTCCTCCACCCTCGTTTTTGATGATGTCGCTGTCCATGCCAATGTTGTCTTCCAGCAGAACAGGTAAACCGTTGGCCCAGTATTCTCCATTTTTAATCGGGGAACAATATATCCTGGAAGGCGCAGGCCGGATAGTCGAGAAAGCAAAATCAGCGGCTGATAAGTAATCTGCCACCTCATGATGAAGAACCCTTATGATTGTTACACGATGGGCCGGAAGCTCGAATTTTGCAATCTTATTTGACAGGGCCTCAGGCGCATCGGCTGTCAACAGAAATAAGTAAAATTGATTTCCAAAAAATTCGAAAGCCTGCTGGTAAAGGCGGAACGCTTCGTCATTATAGTAAATACCTCCGAATTTCCCCGCGTAGACGCCGACTGTATCCGTATCATCGATGGCGTACTTTTTCCTGATGATGACCCTTGCGCCAGGCCTGAAAGCAAACATGGGCAGGGAAACACAGCATGGCAATACAATAACTTTTCCGATGTCAACGCCTTCCGCGAAAAGCTTTTGTTCGTAATGCTGTGAAACCGGCAAAAGCGCCATGGCAGATGTTTTTATTTTTCGCTCGAAGTACCTTTGGATGAGCGTCCGGGTATCATGCTTATGCCACACACCTGAGTCAACCATGTAATCCGCATGAGGCTCGAAAGATTCAACCGCGTAAGGCAGGTTATTACCTCTTGAAACCAAATATCCCAACGCACCTGCCAGTGAAGAACGGCAAAGGATCAAATCAACCGAATATTGCCGGCAGAGCCGCCGGAGCTGTTTAGGAAAAAAAAAGAAATCGTTCCATTTGGTCAACAGGGAGCTTCCGGGTCTTGAGTACAGCGGTATGTGAATTATCTTTTCGCCCATGTCGGCCGGCGTTACGGGATGGCCCCCGCGTTCGATCGAACAAAAAATGATTTTCTCGATCGTTCCAAATTCCGAGAGTATTTTTAGGTGTGGCAGTACCGTTGCCGCGGAAAGGCCCTCATGGATACCCCAATAACTGAGAAAAAGGATTTTCATCTGTCAGATTGATCCAAAAATTAGGTACTGCAAAGCCGGTATCCACTTCCGTGCCCTCAGAAAAGAAAAAAACATGATCTTGCGGGTTTTAAGTTGCAGGGTAAGCCTGCCGGAAAAAGAAAGCTTGTCACCCACCGTCGTTACTATCTTTTCCCGCAATATGGTATATCCCGTGGCCAGGCCTTTCAGATTGGACATTGCTGATTTATCATGTTTACGGTAATGAAGTATGCAGGCTGGTGTAAACGTGTACAGACCTTGTTCAGCAACAGCTATATAAAATAACAGATCTTCGCCGTGCGTTAACGATTC
>DASPJC010000169.1:0-5321 GCA_035628815.1 Ohtaekwangia sp.
GTGGCGAAATTGAATTTTTCATGGAATCCGCCATGGCCGTCGCTGCTCAGGTTGGAGATCGCCTTTACTTCACCGGTCTTCACTTCCATGACGACAACAAGTCCGTCATCGGCATCATGCTCCATCATCGCCTTATGCAACGCTGTTTCGGCTACGTCCTGCAGGTTGATATCGAGCGTTGTCTGCAGATCAAGTCCGTCAACTGCCTTTACGTTATTGGCATCAAACACCGGTTTCCAGACACCGCCCGAGAGTTTCTGGTAATAAGCATAGCCGTCCTGCCCCCCGAGTTGTTCGTTGAAGCTGTATTCCAGCCCAGCACCCTTGTCGTTCTCATTGACGTAACCTATTGTGCGGCGACTCAGGTTGGAAAAAGGCCTGTAGCGCACATCGACTTTTTCAAAAATGGCGCCACCGCGCAACCGGCCTTCACGGAAGATCGGCCATTCCATCATTGCCTTTTTATCCTGGTAATCGATCTGCTTCCGGTTGAGAATAATGTATTGCTTGCCGGAAGACCGCGCATCACGCATGAGACGTGCATACTCTTTTTGTGATTTATCCCTGAAGAACCGCGACAGGCGATAAGCCAAAGAGTCCACACCCTTATTGAAAATAGCGTCGGTGGGTTGCGTGGGATCAAAAGCGATTTTATAGAAAGGTAACGATGTGGCTAACAGGCTTCCGTTGTCGGAATAAATATTACCACGGGTGGCCTTTACCCGCTTGTAGTCGAATGAAATTCTTTCCCCCAGTTTCGCCCATTTCTCTCCCTCCACAAACTGCAGGTGACTGATCTTCACCACCACCGCGATGGAGAAAAGCATCACAAACAGAAATGCAACGCGAACCCTGAGTAATATGGACTTCTTAATATTCACGACTACCAGTATGCTTTTTTCTCAACCTGAACCTTAAATGGCGGTGTCAAACTTTCTTTCAATCCAAACGCCTTTACCTTGCGCGCCACCTCCGACTGCTTGCTGGCAAACATGAGGTCAGATTTAAGCGTCGTATAATCTGCGCGGAGATCCTCGACATCCGCATGAATGGCATTGATCTTCCGGACGGTTTTTTCTGCATAATGGGTGTTGCTGATATAGGCAATTCCCAGGAACATGACGAAAAGAATTTTTGGTAAATACTGAACCGGGAACCCTTCTTCGAAATAGCGCTCCAGCTTTAACCTTTTCTCGATGGCCGCAAATAATCCGCTGCCGGAGATAGCACCAATGTTTGCGGGGTTGATTCTGAATTTATTGTTCATGCGGGTTTTGAGTTTCGGGATTTGAGTTTCGGGTTTCGGGTTTAAGGTTTCGGGTTTCGGGTTTGAACACGGTATGCGATTCTTAACTTCGCGCTCCGGGCCCTGTTGTTTTGTTCCACTTCTTCCGGCGAAGCCTCCAGCGGTTTCCGGGTGAGGGCTTCAAAGGGTTTGATCTCATTTCCATAAAAATCTTTCTCCACGTCTCCGAATACTTTACCTTTATTAATAAAGTTCTTCACCATCCGGTCTTCAAGCGAGTGATACGAAATGACCACCAGCCTTCCCTCCGTTTCCAGCACCTCCGCACATTGGTGCAAAAAATCTTCAAGCGCCTTCATTTCTGCATTAACTTCAATTCTTAACGCCTGAAACACCTGTGCGAAGTATTTATTTTCCTTACCCCTCGGTGCAACATTTCGCAAAGCTGCTTTGAGGTCCTCCGTACTTGCTAGCGGCCTGATCGCCCTTTGCTGCACGATAATCTTTGCCGCCGTTTTCGCATTCTTCAGTTCTCCATACATGCCGAACACCTTGTGCAGTGCTTCTTCAGGGTATGTATTGAGAACGGTGGCTGCTGTAGCCGCGGTGTTTTGATCCATCCGCATATCCAGCGGACCATCGAACCGGGTTGAAAATCCCCTTTCGGGCGAATCAATCTGGTGCGACGATACGCCAAGGTCGGCCAGCACGCCATTAACCTTTGCTACCCCATTTAACTTCAGGTACTTTTTCAAGTACATGAAATTCGCCTGGCAAAATGTAAAAGAACGATTCGCTATCTTCTCCGCTTCCCTCCTTGCATCCTCATCCTGGTCGAATGCGATCAACCGACCACCTTTAATCTGTTCCAGTATCTTAACACTATGTCCGCCCCCACCAAACGTCACATCGACGTATATTCCTTCCGGATCGACCTTCAGGCCCTCAAGGCACTCGGCCAGCATCACCGGCTGGTGATAGCTTCTGGCCGCTGGCTTCTGGCTACTGGACATCAGCCCGAACTTTATTGATCAAGCTGCTGATCATTCGCTGTTCTCGGAGTTCCTCAATCAATACCTCGACAGCCTCTTTTTTGATTAGTCTCAATCTTTCAATTACCAGCAGAATCGTTTCCAATTCGAAAGCAGAACCAAGTGAAGTCCCCAGATAATTTTTATATTCCTTCTTACTTGTCTTGGCACTTCCTTCTGCGATATTCAACACTACCGATACCGCGGCCCGCGTTGCCTGACTTCTCAATCCATATTTTTCTTCAGTTGGTAGAAATGCTACCGCCTTATCAGTTTCCTCTACCAGCTCCATTCCTTTCTTCCAAATCAGTAATTTTTTAAAATCTTTCATAACGTTTCGCTTAAGCCCGAGGCTTGAAGCGAGAAGCCTTCGGCTATTCATTCAGGTACTTCTCCGCGAGCTTCGACAACTCGGCCGGATCCTGGATGAGTTGCGCCTCGTAAACCGAAGGATTCCATACCTCCACCTTGTTACCCATCCCAACCAGGGTGACGTCCTTGTCAAGCTTTGCGTACGTGAGCATGTTGCGCGGGATCACAAAACGACCCGTCGCGTCCATCTCCACCGTTGCGGTTCCCGAGAAGAAGTTCCGT
This sequence comes from Ohtaekwangia sp., assembly GCA_035628815.1. Taxonomy (GTDB): domain Bacteria; phylum Bacteroidota; class Bacteroidia; order Cytophagales; family Cyclobacteriaceae; genus Ohtaekwangia. Next base: position 2,872 of record DASPJC010000169.1, read on the forward strand.
TGCAGCTTGCGGTACTCTTCATTGAACTCGCTCAATCCTGATATTCTTGAGAAGACTTTTTTGAACTCCACCATGGGATAAAGAATAAGGCATTGTTCGAATCCACGACGGATAACTAGCTCATTACCACCGCTTTCGGGTAGCTGTGCCTTTATCCGTGAGGGCAGTACAAGTCTGCCCTTGGAATCTAGCTTACTCTCATATTCACTGGTGAAGAAAGTCATAGACGTAGTGGTTGTCTTTTTCTCCTAAGCAAACTTATAGAAATAAATTCCACTTTCAACCACTTTCCACCACTTTTTTGCATTTTTTCGTTCAAAAGCCCCACCTATACCATGAAATGCTATCGTTTCCCGGTCGAATGCCGCCGGAAATCGGTTTTTCATCACTTCCGGGCTTCCCATTGCCAAATAACCGGTGGGATAAAGTGGGAGAAGCGCTTCAGCAAATAACAGGGATCTGTTGTGACGAACAGGCTATCGACGGATTCTAGGGTTATACATCTAACTAAACCCTTGTATTATGAAAACCGAATCTATCTCCATCAGGAACTGGGATGACCTGGTTTTTGAAAACCGTCACCGGGCTTACGGTGCGTACGCGGTCCGGAAAGACTACAACAACAATATGCTGAAGGGCCTGGGTATCAGTGTTGCGCTGGCATGCCTACTGATCCTTATTCCTAAACTTCTGGCTGAAATCAATGGCCTGGAAATAGTGCCCGTAGTCTGCACTTTTGGAGAAAAACCGCTGGTCATGCTTTCCGACCCTCCCCGTGTGCAGCCTAAGCCTCGCACAACGCCGCCGCCACCCGCCGTACACCACACGCAAACTAATTTGCCGCCGCAGGTAACCAGTGAACCGGTGGAAACAACGACGGCCACCGTTTCCGAACTGATCGATACCGCGCCTATCGACTTTGGCGAGACGGGGACGGGCGACGCTGTCGAAACCACCGGCACGGGCACCGTAGAAATTCCGGCCGTCTCCACCGCTCCGCAGGTATGGGACCTTGTCCAGGAAATGCCCACGTATGAAGGCGGTATTGCCGCAATGTCGCGGTTCCTCAGCAGAAACATAAAATATCCTGCATCTGACAGACGCATCGGGACACAGGGAACGGTGTTTGTCAGTTTTATTATCAATAGCGAAGGCAGGGTAACGCAGGTACGGGTAGTTCGCGGGATCAGCCCGACATGTGATGCAGAAGCTGTTCGTGTAGTCTCCCTGATGCCCCCCTGGAAACCCGGGATCCAGAACAAACAAGCCGTCGCCGTGCGGATGATGTTACCCATTACTTTCAAGATCAACCAATAGCACCAACGTTAGCTGTATTTTTCCGTCGCCGCCTTATGCGGCGACTTTTTTTACTGGGTCACGCCGGCGGCTACAGACCCTGCAGGATCTCCGCGGTATGCTCGCCCAGATGCGGTGGCGGATGGATATTACTCGTATCGTGATTGCCCACAAAACTTTTTACGCCTGTAATACCCCCTGCTGATAGCATCATTTCACGGGCTTCTTTCATTGCAAATACGTCCATGAGATTCTGAATTACGCCCGCGGGGATTCGGGAAGCATGAATTTTTTTCAACAAATCATCAGCATCATAACGCGACACCTGCCGCTGCAGCGCGGCATTTAAGTCGGTACGGTTCGTTACACGGGCCTGGTTCGTTATGAATTTTTCGTCAGTCGCTAAAACGGAAAGCCCGAGAATCGCACAGAGATCCGAAAATTGTTTGTCGCTTCCAACGGCCAGCAAAACCTCCTTGCCATCCCGCGTTATAAACACATCGCCATACGGGGCGATGTTAGGATGTGATGATCCCTCCTTCTGCGGAAGCCGCTTTGCTACCAGCCAGTTACTACCCTGGTTGGCCAGCGAAGCAATGGCGGACTGAATCAAAGAAACCTCGACCAACTTGCCCTGCCCGGTCCTGGTCTTCTCCAGCAACGCCAGTAAAATCGCTTCCTTAAGATGATGCCCCGCGAGGATGTCCACCAGCGCCACCGGCATTTTCAACGACGGGCCATGTTTCTCGCCATTCATAAACATGAAACCCGCTTCCGCCTGGATCACGGCATCATATCCTACCCGAGGGTTGTCTGACCCATATCCGGTTACCTGTCCATAAACCAGTGCAGGGTTAAACGCGGAAAGCGTTTCATAGTCAACGCCCAGTTTCCTTGCGTCACCGGGTTTGTAGCTTGCGATCACCAGATCGGCTTTCGCGGCGAGCTTGTGAACGACCTCCCGGTGATCTTTCGCGGTGAGGTCGAGCGCGACAGATTTCTTTCCCCAGTTCACCGCGCAGAAGTAGGCAGACCGGTCATCCGTTTGCTCTCCGGCAAGTTTCCAGCAGCGGGTCACATCGCCGCCCGTGGTGGCATTCTCGACTTTGATGACGGTGGCGCCAAGCTCGGCAAAAAATTGTCCGACACTCGGC
>DASPJC010000170.1:0-9674 GCA_035628815.1 Ohtaekwangia sp.
TTCGGATCAAGCACCCTCATTTTTTCCTGGAGCCAGCCAATCCCAAACCGCTCGTAATCCGCAATAAGCGACTGGCGGATCTCCTGTGGAATATCGGGGATATCATCGAAGCCCTCGCACACCGCTTTGACGTAAAGGCCGGAGCCGCCGCACAAGACGACGTGTTGATGGGTTTTAAAAAGCTCCTGAATTACCATCAGGGCGTCTTTACCGTATGCGGCAGCATCATAACTTTCCATAACGGAATGACTGTCAATGAAATGATGTTTCGCTGCTTTCCGCTCATCCTGTGAAGGCTTTGCCGTGCCGATATTCATTTCGCGAAAGATCTGCCGCGAATCGGCGGAAATGATCTCGGTAGTGAAATGTTCCGCCAGATGAACGGCAACCTGTGTTTTGCCAACGGCCGTAGGCCCCACAATCACAATCAACGTTTTGTCATCACCTGCTGCTGTCATGCGGCAAAATACAATTTTCCAAGTTTCAAACTTCCGATTTTCGACCTAACTTGCTGCGGAAATAACCACTGTATGATCAAATATACCACCCAGTTTCAGGCCAAGCTCGAGGATATGCTGGCAGAATCGGACTACACCCTGCGGTATGAAAAGGGCAATTTCAAATCTGGTTATTGCGTTCTGAAGGAGCAAAAAATCATAATCGTCAATAAATTTTATACGACCGAAGGCAAGATCAATGCGTTGCTGGATATCCTGAAGGGTGTGTCGCTGGACACCACCCGTTTTACAGAAAAAAATCTGAAGCTTTACGAAGAGCTCACGCAACAATCTGCCACTGCTTGACTATAACCTTCCTCGGTACCGGTACTTCGCAAGGTGTGCCCGTGATCGGGTGCTCATGTGAGGTTTGCAGGTCGCTGGACTATCGCGATAAACGCCTGAGATCTTCGCTACACCTCTCCGTCGAAGGAAAAAGTTTTATTATCGACACAGGCCCTGATTTTCGTCAACAAATGTTGCGCGAAAATATCCATCACGTGGACGCGGTGATCTTCACACATGCGCACCGTGATCATACCGCCGGTCTGGATGATATACGCGCGTACAACTTTATACAAGGCATCGACATGCCCATTTACGGCACCGCTGCTACGCTGGAACAGCTCAGGGTAGAATACGCGTACGCCTTCACGAAAGAATATTACCCGGGAATTCCCCGGTTCACCGTTCACACCATCGGCGAGGACACGTTCCACGCTTCCGGTATATCCTTCCTCCCGTTACCGGTCATGCATCTTAAACTACCAGTACTTGGCTTCCGGGTCGGTAATTTCAGCTACATCACAGACGCAAACCACATCCCCGACGCAACGTTCACCCGGCTGGAAGGGACGGAAGTGCTGGTTCTTAACGCGCTTCAGCGCGAACCTCACATCTCGCACTTTAACCTGAAAGAAGCCCTTGAAGTTGTCAAGCGCATCCAACCCAAAAAAGCCTACTTCACACATATCAGCCATAAGCTGGGACTTCATGCCGCTGTAGAGAAGGAACTGCCTTCGAATGTTTCGCTGGCGTATGATGGGTTACAATTCAAGGTTTAAGGTTCAAAGTGCAAGGTTCAAGGCTTCAAGATTCATACTGGGTTTTAACCTTGAACCTGTAACCTGTAACCTGTAACTTTCATCATGCATAATAATTACTATTTTCTTAAGCAGCTTAGCCATGCTTTGGAGAAAGAGCTCTCCGGTGCGGTCGTGTCGGAATGCTTCAGTCAGAACAGAAATGAGCTTATTGTGCGTTTTGAGGTACATGTGAATTCACACTTTATCAGGGCGAGTCTTGTACCGTCGTTTTCGTGTTTGTCGTTTCCGGAGGATTTTGCCCGCGCGCGAAAGAACAGTGTGGATCTTTTTCCATCGATCATCGGGAGAAGGGTTACGGGAATCCGGCAGTTCACCAACGAACGCAGCTTTGCCATTGATCTCTCGGACGGATTTTCGCTCCTTTTCAAACTGCATGGCAACCGCTCCAATATCATCGTATTTGAAAATGAGACCTGTGTCGCCCTTTTCAAAAACAACATGCCGGCAGACGCTGCCCTGCGACGAAGCGACCTGGACCGTGCAATAGACTGGAGCTTTGAAACTTTTATTCAGCACAAAGACAAACTATCCTCCCTTTATTTCACATTTGGAAAACCTGTGTGGAAATACCTCTCGGAAGATAATTTTGACAACCTGTCCCCTGAGCAGCAGTGGCAGCGCATCCAGGCCTTGAAGACGACCCTCGAACAGCCGGTGCGATACTACATCCTTTCAACCGAAAAGTCTCTGATACTCTCCCTTGTCCCTGTGGGTGAAATACGAAAGACGTTCAGCGATCCCGTTGCAGCTATCAATGAATTCTATTCGGCATACGTTCAGCATCAGGCATTTGAACAGGAGCAGTCCGCCACGCTCGCCGCACTAAGGGCAAAAATTGAAAGCAGCGAAACGTACCTGAAAAAAACACAGGCCAAACTGGACGAGATCGGCAGCGCCAACAACTACAAGGTGTGGGCCGATCTGATTATGGCGAATATGCATGCCATTACCCCGGGAAGCGACAAGGTCGTCGTCGCAAATTTTTATAACCATTACCTGCCGCTGGAGATCAGGCTGAAAAAAGACCTCTCGCCCCAAAAGAACGCTTCGGTTTATTATCGCAAAGCAAAACATCAGCATATCGAGATTGACCGGCTGAATGAAATCCTGGCGCATAAAGCGCAGGAAGTAAACCAGCTGAAAGCACAGCTGCTTGCCGTCTCCCTTGCAGCTGACTTAAAAGACCTGCGTCAGCAGATCAAGTCGGCAGGACTCCCCCGAAAAGACAGCGCACAGCTTCCTGCTTTGCCCTACCATGAATTTGAACGGAATGGGTTCCGCGTCTGGGTTGGCAAGAATGCCGCCAGCAACGATGCTTTGACATTGCATTACGCGTACAAGGAAGATTTGTGGCTGCACGCCAAAGATGTACCAGGATCACATGTGATCATCAAATACCAGTCGGGCAGACCTTTTCCAAAAGACGTCATCGAACGGGCGGCACAGCTGGCAGCATACTATTCGAAGCGAAAGAACGAATCGTTGTGCCCTGTGACCGTCACACCGAAAAAATTTGTCCGCAAAAGAAAAGGAGACCCTGCCGGTGCGGTAATCGTTGAACGGGAAGATGTGATCCTTGTTGAGCCGAAAGCACCGTGACTTCTAGTTACAAGTTACAGGTTACAAGTTAGTTTAACCTGTAACCTGCAACTTGTAACCTGTAACTATTTGACGACATTGATCTTCAGGGTATTTGTACGGGCGCGGTCCTGGATAGGCATGCTGGCAAGGAAAATAAAAGTATCGCCGGATTTCACATGTCCTTCCGTTTTCAGGATGGACTCCACATCGGCAATGGTTTCGTCCGTGGAATTGGTTTTATCGTAGTGATATGCGCGCGTTCCCCACACCAGGTTCATCTTATTGATCAACGATTTGTTGGAGGTAAAGACGAATATGTTCGCGTTGGGCCGATGCGACGATGATTTGAATGCTGTATAGCCCGATGCAGTCATGCCGACAATTGCTTTAGCGCCGACATCCTTTGCCAGTTTACAGGCGGCCAGCACCAGACTGTCGTTGATGAATATTGAAGATTTTGGATCGATATCGCGAAAGCGGAAATACATGTTCGGATTTTTCTCAACGGAAGCAACCGTGCGCACCATGCTGCGGATCACTTCTATTGGATATTTCCCGGCGGCGGTTTCGGCTGAAAGCATAACGGCATCGGCACCATCCATGACAGCATTAGCGACGTCGTTCGTCTCAGCGCGTGTAGGCCGGGGATTCTCAATCATGCTCTCCATCATCTGCGTGGCTACAATCACTGGCTTGCCTGCTTTGTTGCATTTCTCGACCAGCATTTTCTGCACCATCGGCACTTCTTCCAGCCAGATTTCCACACCCAGGTCGCCCCTGGCTACCATGACCGCGTCGGTCGCGGCGATAATCTCATCGATATTGCTCAACGCTTCGGGCTTCTCGATCTTGGCCACGATCCGCGCGCTGGATTTATGTTTATCGACGATGGCCCGTATGGATTGAATGTCAAACGCTTTTCGCACGAATGACAGCGCGATCCAGTCTACATCGTTCTTGATGCCAAATTCAAGATCGCGAAGGTCTTTTTCAGTCAGGGACGGCGCAGATACTTTCGAAAACGGAAGGTTTATCCCTTTTCTCGATTTCAGCGGACCGCCATACACCACTTCGGTTACGACGTCCGTATCACGCACTTCCTTTACTTTCAGTTCGATTTTTCCATCATCCACCAGGATCATATCACCCATTTTTACATCCTTGGGAAGATCCTTGTAGGATGTACTGGCGATTTCATGATTTCCCATCAGGTCATGCGTGGTGATGATCAACTCCTGTCCCCGTTCGATGACGGTGCCCGGCGCGACTTCATCAACCCTGATTTTAGGTCCCTGCAGATCCTGAAGCAGGCCGACCGTCGTACCGAGTTCACGGTTCAGTTCGCGAACGTAGTCAATTACTTTCTGATGATCTTCATGCTTGCCGTGAGAGAAGTTCAGGCGAAAAACATCCACGCCTTCCTTCATCAGGGCATGGAGCATTTCCTTTGAGTTTGACGCAGGACCGACAGTGGCAACAATTTTAGTCTTGTTGAACGATATTTTTTCTAACATAGGGTTTTAAGGTAATTCGTAAAAATAAGCGCTCGGAAGATACACGTTCGACATGTCTCAGAATATAAAGTTGGATTTTGACTTCAGGCCTTCCAGCGGGATGGAGGCAACGAACTGAACCGAAGGGACGGACTTGATCAACGTAAGCAAATGCTGATGCGCATACTGGTCTTCCATAGCCGCCAAAATTATAAAATCGAAGTGAGGAAATTCAGGGATTAAAAAATACTTTCCCGATTCTGCATCAGAAGGCCTGTTTTTAAACAGTTTCAAACGATTGATATGGGTTTCATGGGCGTAGAAAGAAAAGCTCTTTTCGGTGTTGTTTTTAAAGCCTACCACCAGATCGGGCTGTTTTATGAGCTGCAGATGCAGGGACTGGTTAAGCTCCCAGGCGAGCTTATACCCTTTTGCTGCGGACGTCAAACCGAAGAGTTCAAAGTTGAACTCATAGTCGATGATCAGTTTGCTTTTCTTCATTTTTGATACTGAAAACACGTCTTCGGGCACTTCCAGGCAAGATCAAAAAAGTTTGACAATATTGCCGCAAATCTCTTTCTTTGCATTGATTTTTAAATCATAAACCTTAAAAACATGTCTGAAATTGCACAAAAAGTAAAACAGATCATCATCGAGAAACTTGGTGTTGAAGAATCTGAGGTTACTCCTGAGGCCAGCTTCACCAACGACTTAGGTGCTGACTCCCTTGACACCGTCGAACTTATCATGGAGTTCGAAAAGGAATTCAACATTTCTATTCCGGATGATCAGGCAGAAAATATCTCCACTGTTGGCCAGGCTATATCCTACCTGGAGCAAAACGTAAAGAAATAACAGGCTATCGCCCTATCACTATCACATCCCCTTCATCATGACATTAAAGCGAGTCGTCGTTACAGGACTTGGTGCACTCACGCCCATCGGCAATACCCTCCCCGAATACTGGGAGGGGTTGAAGCATGGCAAGAGCGGCGCCGCTCCCATAACACGCTTTGATGCTACGAATTTCAAAACCCGTTTTGCCTGCGAGGTAAAGAATTTTGACGTCGGAAATTTTATGGATCGCAAGGAAGCGCGCAAGATGGATCCTTTCGCGCAATATGCGATGGTGGCGGTGGATGAGGCTATAAAAAATTCAAACCTCCCGTTAGCTGAGCTTAATCCCAACCGCGTTGGGGTGATCTGGGGATCAGGTATCGGGGGGTTGCTGACCTTCCAGGAGGAGGTCAAGACCTATGCCAAAGGCGACGGGACACCACGGTTCAATCCTTTCTTCATTCCCAAGATGATCCCCGACCTGAGCGCGGGCCACATCTCCATTAAGTACGGTTTCCGCGGCCCGAACTACGTGACTGTTTCGGCATGTGCGTCTTCAACCAACGCCATCTACGATGCCTACACTTTCCTGCGCCTGGGAAAAGCTGATATTATCGTCTCCGGCGGATCAGAAGCAGCCGTCTGTGAAGCAGGCGTTGGCGGATTCAATGCGCTTCGGGCCCTTTCTGAAAGAAACGACTCGCCCGAAACTGCTTCCCGCCCGTATGACAAGGACCGCGATGGTTTTGTACTGGGAGAAGGCGCCGGTGCGCTGATCCTCGAAGAATACGAGCACGCCAAAAAACGCGGCGCAAAGATCTATGGTGAGATCATCGGCGGCGGAATGTCGGCCGATGCCTATCACATTACAGCACCTCACCCGGAAGGCGCGGGAATCATCCAGGTAATGTATAATGCCCTGGAAGAAGCCGGTATCGCCCCGGAAGAAGTCGATTATATCAACACACACGGGACCTCCACCCCACTGGGTGATATCGGCGAAATCAAAGCCATTCAGAAAGTGTTCGGCGATCATGCTTTCAAGGTAAATATCAGCTCGACCAAGTCGATGACCGGCCACTTACTGGGCGCCGCCGGCGCGATCGAAGTAATTGCCTGCCTGCTGGCAATCGATCAATCCATTATTCCTCCCACCATTAACCACTTCAACGACGACCCGGACCTGGATCCTCGCCTGAACATGACCTTCAACACCGCACAACAGCGCGAGGTAAAGGTGGCGTTGAGCAATACCTTCGGTTTCGGCGGGCACAATTTTTCGCTCCTCGTTAAAAAAATCTAACAGTACGCACCCATTCATTCTGAAATCTTTCCGCACGTTAACAATTTAACAGATAGCGAATTGACAAATCTTGTTAAATTAGCATCCAGCATATTATGTAGATCACCTTGGTGTGGAAAATTTTAAAGATACCGAAGAAGAAACCGAAGCTTGACGAGAAACTGGTCAGGGCAATCCAAAACATTGCCGGCTTCTCACCTTCCAACATCGAATTGTACAGGCTTGCCACCGTGCATAGCTCTATTGCAAAAGAAAACGGGGAAGGCTTCAAGGAATCGAATGAACGGCTGGAATACCTGGGCGATGCCATCCTTGGCGCAGCGGTTGCAGACTACCTTTTTAAAAAATTCCCATATCGCTCAGAAGGCTTTTTGACGGAGATCCGCTCCCGGATCGTAAACCGCGAAGCGCTCAACTTATTGGCCAGGAAGATCGGCATCGGCAACATCGTGCAGTACGATCAGAAGAATGCGCACCTGCAGCAGGTGATCCTTGGCAATACACTGGAAGCGATTGTGGGTGCCGTGTATCTCGACAAAGGCTATTTGCGCACCAAAAAATTTGTGGTGGACAAACTGATCAGTCCGCACTACGACCTTGAAGAACTGGTCAACTCTAATTCCAATTTTAAAAGCAAGATCATTGAATGGGCGCAGCGCGAGGGTAAAGAAGTGCGATTTGAAATCCTCAACGTTAAAAAAGGAAAAAATCACAAGGAGTTCACGGCACAGGTCATGGTTGACAGCGAACCCAAAGGAACGGGGTACGGCAATAGCAAAAAGAAAGCGGAGCAGGATGCTGCTTTCAAAACCTGCGAAATGCTGGACCTGATCACCGAATAATCCCCGTCAGCTCACGTTTTTTTCACCCTGTCAACCGAAAACGCCGTTTTAACAAAATTGCTTACCGGGAATGAATTAAACCGGTATACTGTTGAAAGAAACGTGCAGCTGCGCTAAACTTGAGCTGAATTCGTGCGGCATTTTGTGTTCTTTCAGAAACTCGAACCATGACTTTAAAAATCGGCGGCGCTACGGTGAATCAGATTCCTCTCGACTGGAAGAACAACACCGAAAATATCTTAGAAGCAATCGAGGAAGCCCGGAAACAACAGGTGAAGATCCTTTGCCTGCCGGAGCTTTGCCTTACGGGTTATGGCTGCGAAGATGTTTTTCTTAGCGACTGGTTGTCGGACCGTGCGAAACAGGAGATTCTGAAAATCCGGAAGTACTGCGACAATATCACCGTGAGCATAGGCATGCCGGTGCGTTTCGGTGATATCACGTACAACGGCGCGTGTGTCATCAGCGATCAAAAGATCCTTGGCATTACACTCAAGCAAAATCTTGCGCGTGATGGTGTACACTATGAGCCCCGTTGGTTCGACCCCTGGCCCGCCGGCAAAGTAACGGATATACATATCGGCGAAGACGTCATACCCGTAGGCGACCTGATCTATGAAGTACACGGGATAAAAATCGGCTTCGAAATTTGTGAAGATGCCTGGCGAAAAAACAACCGCCCTGGTTACCGTTTGCTCGAACGTGGCGTCGATTTAATCCTCAATCCCAGTGCAAGCCATTTTGCCATGGGAAAAAGCCAGCTCCGGGAAGAAGAAGTGGTCCGCCATGGCTCGGAAGTTTTCCACTGCACCTACCTTTTTGTGAACCTGCTCGGCAACGAGGCCGGCCGCATGATTTATGATGGTGACATCATTTTCGCCCAGCAGGGAAGGTTACTGGCCGTCAATAAACGTCTTTCTTTCAAGAGCAGTGTTGTCTTGTCATGTACGATCGACTTTTCGGCACCATCCAACAGCGAAACGATTACGTCCCTCGACACAAAAGATGTCAATGAAGAAGTAACCCAGGCCGTTGCGCTGGCACTTTTCGATTACCTGCGAAAGAGTAAGTCGCGTGGTTTCGTGCTTTCGCTCAGTGGCGGAGCCGACTCTTCTTCCTGCGCTTTTTTTGTCGCTGAAATGGTAAAGCGCGCAGCAAAAGAGTTGGGTTGGGAAGCGTTCTGTAAAGCCGTGGCCATTGAAGAAACTATTGGAGCATGGCCGCTGGCCGTGAACAAATTGCTGACGTGTGCCTACCAGGGAACAATCAACTCGTCGTCAACAACTTTCGGAGCCGCAAAAGAACTCGCTGAAGCCATCGGCGCGGAGTTCCATCACTGGACCATTGACGATGAGGTGTCATCCTATACAGCAAAGATCGAAAATGCCATCAGACGGAAACTCTCATGGGAAAAGGACGATGTCACCCTGCAGAACATCCAGGCCCGCGCACGCTCACCGATTATCTGGATGCTCGCCAACATAAAACGCGCCGTACTCCTGACAACATCTAACCGCAGTGAAGGCGATGTCGGCTATGCCACCATGGATGGCGACACCAGCGGAAGCCTTGCCCCTATTGCCGGACTGAGTAAAATTTTCGTGCTGCAACTTTTACAATGGGCTGAAAAAGAACTGGGTCATACAGGTCTGCATGCCGTAAACGCCCTTCAACCAACAGCCGAACTCCGGCCACAGGAGCGTCATCAGACCGATGAAGACGATCTGATGCCTTACGCGGTGCTGGCAGCGATCGAAAGGCACGCGATCCTGGAAAGAAAATCTCCGATCCAGGTTTTTGAAGCGATGAAAAAAGACTACGAACCGGCGTTGCTGAAGATTCATATTACCAAGTTCTTCCGGCTTTGGTCCATTAACCAGTGGAAACGTGAACGGCTCGCGCCATCGTTTCACCTTGACGATCTCAACGTCGACCCGCGCAGCTGGTGCAGGTTCCCGATTCTCTCATCAGGCTTTGCTGAAGAACTGGAAGCGCTGGGGAAGGTTTAAAGTTTA
>DASPJC010000171.1:0-5972 GCA_035628815.1 Ohtaekwangia sp.
CCTTTCGAAAAGGAGTTTTTCAAAAAATTCCATTGGGAATCTGACTATGTCGGCAACCCGGTGCTGGATGCGATCAAAGCTCACCACGTCGCATCGGGGTTCCTTGAACAGTACCGCTTCGACCCCGTCAAGCCACTGGTCGCCTTGCTGCCCGGCAGCCGGAAACAGGAACTAAAATATATTATACCGTTAATGACGGCTATCGTTCAACGCTTCCCCGACTACCAGTTTGGCCTGGCCGCCATCAGCAACCTTGACCCCGCTTTTTATGGCGAGCTCGCGCGTCATCCCCAGGTAAAAGTTATTCAGGAGGATACCTATAATTTGCTGGCGCATGCCACCGCGGCGGTTGTTACATCCGGGACGGCAACACTCGAAACGGCCCTTTGTAAAGTGCCGCAGGTCGTCGTGTACAAGGCGAACCCCGCCTCTTACTGGATCGCAAAGTGGTTGGTAAAGGTCCCTTACATCTCACTGGTTAACCTTATTGCAGGGCGGGAAGTCGTGAAAGAAATGATCCAGGAAAAAGCGAACGCCAACAGCGTGGGTATCGAATTGAAAAGGCTTGTCGCTGACGAAGAATACCGGCGTATTATACAGAATGGCTACGAAGAAATTACAGCGATTTTAGACACCGGAGGGTCGGCTTCAGAGAACGCCGCGCGCCTGATGACAAACTACCTGACGGCGGACCCTTTTCCGATCACCTAGGCTACTTTAAGCTTGCTGTATTGTGACTTGCTGAATTTCTCCTCCGCGTATGCCCGGTTGATCACAAGACGGTCGGCATTTTTGTCGGAAGGCAATTCGAACATGGCGTCGTTGATGATGGCCTCGCAGATGCTGCGGAGACCGCGTGCACCTAACTTGAATTCCATCGCTTTTTCAACGATAAAATCAATAGCGCCTTCCTTCACTTCCAATTCAATGTCTTCCATATCGAACAGCTTTTTATACTGTTTGATGAGCGCGTTCTTCGGTTCGGTTAAAATCTTACGAAGCGCTTCCTGGTCGAGGGGATTGAGATAGGAAACAACGGGTAGACGGCCGATCAGCTCGGGAATCAGGCCAAAACTTTTCAAATCCTGCGCGGTGATGAACTGTAGCAGGTTGTCCTTGTCGATATCACCGGGATGCAGGCCGTCGTGACCCGCCACGAAACCAAGGGGGCGGGTATTCAGGCGATTGGCAATGAAACGGGAAATACCTTCGAACGCACCACCGCAGATGAACAGAATGTTTTCCGTATTCACGGTGATCATTTTCTGGTCCGGATGTTTGCGGCCACCCTGCGGAGGGACATTGACCGCTGTTCCTTCCAGGAGTTTCAGGAGCGCCTGCTGGACACCTTCGCCACTGACATCGCGTGTGATGGAAGGATTATCGGATTTCCGGGCGATCTTGTCGATCTCATCGATATAAACAATACCGCGTTCTGCTGCCTCTACGTTGTAGTCCGCAGCCTGTAAAAGGCGTGTTAGAATGCTCTCGACGTCTTCGCCTACATAACCCGCCTCCGTAAGGACCGTTGCATCGGCTATGCAGAAGGGAACCTGGAGGGTTTTTGCCAGCGTCCGGGCAAGATAGGTTTTTCCGGTACCGGTTTCGCCAACCATGATAATATTGGACTTCTCGATATTTACATCACTATCCAGCTTGCGCTGCATCAGCCGCTTGTAGTGATTGTAGACAGCCACCGACATGATCTTCTTTGCTTCGTCCTGGCCAATAACGTATTCGTCCAGGAACTTCTTGATCTCGCGTGGTTTGATCAGCTTGAAATTCGGGGAAAACCCGGCTTCATTCTTACTTTTCTTTTCTTCGCTGAGGATCTGGTTGGCTTGTGTTACACACTTGTCGCAAATATGAGCATGTATACCCGAGATCATCAGGTCTACATCTTTTTTGCTTCGCCCACAAAAGGAACAGGTAACTTCGGCCATGGTTTTAGAGTTTAAACAGGAGTGCTGTAAATAAGTTCAAAGATACTCATTATTCACTTCACCCCTGCAGCGCAAATAGTCGTGAAAATCAGCTTTTCTTACGTTCCAGGACCTCGTCAATCAGGCCATATTCCTTTGCTTCTGGCGAGCGCATCCAGTAATCACGATCGGAATCTTTCTCGATCCGCTCGTATTTTTGGCCGCTGTGTTTAGCCAGGATGTTGTAAAGGTCTTTTTTTACTTCGAGGGTCTGGCGGAGTGAAATTTCCATATCAGAGGCCTGACCTTGCATCCCGCTCATCGGCTGGTGGATCATAATACGTGCGTGTGGTAGCGCCGAACGCTTCTTCGCTGCGCCGGCCGACAACAGTACGGCACCCATGGAGGCAGCCAGGCCGGTACAGATTGTCGCCACATCAGGGTTGACGTATTGCATGGTATCGTAGATGCCGAGTCCTGCGTAAACCGACCCGCCGGGGCTGTTCACGTACATAATGATATCTTTTTTGGGATCGGAGGATTCCAGGAAAAGCAGTTGCGCCGTGATGAGGTTTGCGATCTGGTCATCGATACCCATACCGAGGAAAATAATCCGGTCGGAAATAAGACGGGTGAAAACGTCGATCGCCCGGAAGTTGCCCGGACGCTCTTCAATGACATACTGCGTCATGTTTTGTATTTCCTGGGCGTAACCGTCGATGGTGTTGCCGCTCATGCCCAGGTGGTGCACTGCATACTTTCTGAATTCGTTGTTTTTATTCATGGGAATAAATGTAAGTACTGTTGATATGACTTGAATTAAAGGTAATCTTAGCTATCCGGTTGCAAAATTCCAATCCTTGTCCCTAAACCCCGCTGGCTATAAATTGGTTTAACCGATCGAAAGCTTGTTTGCAATAACGTCGTAAAAAAGGCCGAATTATTGCATCGGCCTGCTTCACATCAGTGTTTGTGCTCTTTTACGATCTTTTTGAACTCGTCCACTGAAACTTTCTTTTCCTCCAGCGTGATATTTTCCTTGATGTAGCGGAGGATCTTCTCTGTGCGCAGCTGGTTGTAGAGTTTCATGAAATTCTGGCCGTTTTCGTGCTGGAGGTAGTTATCGACGATGCCATCCAGGCGGTCGCTGATCTGCTCTGCAAACGCCTGTCCGCCGAATTGTGAAACGATAAGTTCACGTGCCTTGCCGCGTACTTCCTCGGCTTCCACGCTGATCTTGTGATCTTCAGCAACTTTGTTTTTGATCAGGTCCCACACCAGGCCCCTTACATAGTGCTCGAATTCCTTATCGAGGATGTCGTCAGTAACCTCACCGTTGCTCGTGGCTTTAAGCCATGTTTTAAGGAAATCGTCTGGCAGGGAGATCTTGGTATTTTTAATAAAATGGTCCTCGATATTGTGCTCGAGGAAGTGTTCCGTTTCGCGTTTGTAATTTTCGCTGATGGTTTCCCTGATCTTGGCGATAAATTCTTCCTCTGTTTTAACAACGTCTTTTCCGAAGACGCGATCAAACAGTTCCGTATTTACCGTTGCAGGTTCTGTTCGCGTGATCGTATTGACCTTGAACGTATAATCTCCGTTCGCGGGCCTGCTTTCGCCGCTGTCGGTACGCAAAAGTTCGGCGACCATTTCTTCGTGGCCGATATCGGCCATATCGAATTCAAGGATGTCCTCTTTTTTCAGGCCTTTGAATTTCGCCTGGGTCTTTTTGTGAACCTTCTTCGTATCAATGAAAGCATTTTCACGCTTGAACGCGCCATCCTTTTCCTGGAGGTCTCCAAACAGGTGGTCGCCAGGCTCACTGGTTTCAGGATAAATAACTTTTCCGAAACGCGATTTCAGGTCGGATACCGTTTCCGCAATCACGGTGTCGTCAACCTCGATCACATACGAGGTTACTTTGACTTTCGTTGAAAGATCATACTTGAAATCGTCCACCATGCCGATCTGGTACTCGAACTCAAAGTCCTTTTGTGTATCCCAGTCGATCTCCCTGCTCTTGTCCTGTTTAGGCAGCGGGTCACCAAGGATCTTCAGGTTATTTTCCTTGATATAGTCCGAGATCTTGTGTGAAAGAAGGTGATTGATTTCATCGACGAGAATCGATTTTCCAAACATCTTTTTGATCACGCCGGTGGGCACCTTTCCCTGGCGAAAACCTTTGATGTTCGCCTTGCGGGCATAGTCCCTTACTTTTTCCTCGACTGAGGGTTGATAATCACCTTCGGTTAATTTAATTTTAATCAGACCTTCAGTGTTGTTCGTTTTGTTCAGTGTGATTTCCAAGACTATAACATTTGTTGATGGATAATACAAAGAACCCTCAATACGGATGATTTGTTATCGTATCAAGGGTTCTGTGGTCCGGATGGAGGGACTCGAACCCCCACGCCTTGCGGCACCAGATCCTAAGTCTGGCGCGGCTACCAATTACGCCACATCCGGAGGATGTAAATTTCCCGGCTGCGGCTACCATCCCGATAGCCATCGGGAACGCCGCATCCGGAGGATGTAAATTTCCGGCCGCGGCTATCATCCTGATTGCTGCCGGTGCCGGAAAAGGAGGCGCAAATTTATAGAATATTGGCAAATAAAGAACAGTTTGGAATTTTTAATGAAAACATTGTTTAAATTCCAATTTCCGGATGTTTTGGTGAGATAAATGACAAATACAGGATTGAAAAAAAATCGGATATAATGATTGTAATCGACGCGGAGCAGGAGAAAAAAGAGATCATCAGTCGTTACCGAAGATTATTGCGAAAGGCCAAGCCCATCCTCAGGGATAATGACGCCAAACTGATAAAAAAAGCCTTTACGATTTCCCTGGATGCCCATAAGGATATGCGGCGGAAATCCGGGGAGCCGTTCATCTTTCACCCGCTCGCGGTGGCCGAAATATGTACCGAAGAGATCGGGCTGGGAACCACTTCCATTATCGCCGCCCTGATGCACGATGTGGTGGAGGATACCGACATCGAACTGGCCGACATCGAACGGCTGTTTGGAAAAAAAATTGCACGCATTATTGACGGCCTGACCAAGATCCGCGGTGTATTCGAATACGGCACATCGCAGCAGGCGGAGAACTTCCGTAAAATGTTGTTCACACTGTCAGAAGACGTTCGTGTGATCCTCATTAAACTTGCCGACCGCCTTCATAACATGCGCACGCTCGACAGCATGCCGCGCAACAAGCAATTGAAGGTGGCGAACGAAACGATTTACCTCTACGCACCCCTCGCGCACCGGCTTGGCCTGAATGCCATGAAAACCGAGCTGGAAGATCTTTACCTCCGGTTCACCGACCGGGCGGTATACCATTCGATCGCGCAGAAAATCGACGCCACCAAAACAGTCCGGAACAAGTTCATCAAGCAGTTCATGGTTCCCATCGGCGAGGAACTTGACAAGCTGGGCATCCAGTATGAGATCCGGGGAAGGCCCAAATCCATTCACTCGATCTGGAATAAAATGCGCAAGCAGAATATCCCTTTCGAGGAGGTGTACGATCTTTTTGCCATCCGCATTATCCTGGATACCGATATCGAGCATGAGAAAGCATTGTGCTGGCAGGTGTACTCCATTGTGACAGATTATTACACACCCAACCCCGACCGCCTGCGCGACTGGATCAGTACACCGAAGGCCAATGGCTACGAATCACTTCATACCACTGTCATGGCCAAGAATGGCCAATGGGTTGAGGTGCAGATACGCAGCAAACGCATGGACGAAATCGCGGAAAAAGGTTACGCCGCGCACTGGAAATATAAAGACACGAACAGCACCGCGGAGTCCAACCTGGAAAAATGGCTGGCCCGCGTCCGCGATCTGCTGGAACAGAACAACCACTCCGCCCTGGATTTTGTGGATGATTTTCGCGGTAACCTGTTCAGCGAGGAGGTTTTTGTATTTACACCAAAAGGTGAACTCAAAACGCTGCCTTACGGTGCCACCGCACTGGACTTTGCATTTGAGATCCATACGCAAGTGGGTTCAAAATGTATTGGCGCGAAAGTCAACAAC
>DASPJC010000172.1:0-17713 GCA_035628815.1 Ohtaekwangia sp.
TTCCTTGTAGGGAACCCTGAGGAAGTGGCTGAAAAGATCATCCGGCACAGTGAAAGCCTGGGCGGGATCTCCCGCGTGACCTTCCAAATGGACAATGCAAACCTTTCCCACGAAAAACTGCTGGAGGCCATTGAACTGATCGGAAGCCGCGTCGCCCCGCTCGTGCATGGCGCAAGCATAAATGTTAACTGACCGCTTCTTTCCAAAGACGTAAATCACCGGTACATTTATACGGCTGATAAAAACCTTTACCTATGATCGATATTGTCATTGAAGCCCGGAAAGCATCCATCGCCGCCGGCATGAATGTCCGCAGGATACTTCCGTTTCGTCTCCGGCGGATGGTCGGTCCTTTTATTTTCATGGACCATGCGGGACCAGTGACTGTCAAGCCTGAAGTCGCTTCTTCGATGGATGTATTGCCGCATCCCCACATAGGACTTTCTACTGTCAGTTATCTGTTCGGCGGGCAGGTAACACATCGCGATAGCCTGGGCGTTGAGCAAATTATAAGACCAGGTGAAGTAAACTGGATGACCGCGGGTAAAGGCATCGCTCATTCGGAAAGGTTTGAAGATCCCGCGGCGTTGGTGGGCGGAACACTTGAAATGATTCAGACATGGGTAGCGCTTCCTGAAAAGGATGAGGAATCGGTGCCGGCCTTTGATAATTATAAACCGGAGGCACTCCCGGTCTTTAGCGAAAAGGGTGTATGGATGAGGTTGATCGCGGGCGATGCTTTCGGTTTGCGAAACAACGTTAAAACCCATTCGCCTTTATTTTACCTGCACGTTGTGCTTGAAAAAGATGCGCGGTTTGGACTGCCAAAAGAACATTCAGAGCGTGGGATATATGTCGCAAAGGGTAGTGTGGATATTTCAGGTAGCCGATACGTTGCAGGACAGATGATCGTGTTTAACAAAGGTGTCGATCCCGCGATAATAGCGCGCGAACCTTCCACGCTGATGATGCTGGGTGGTGAACCGTTGGGCGAACGTTTTATCTGGTGGAATTTCGTTTCCTCGCGAAAAGACAGGATCGATCAGGCCAAGGCGGACTGGAAGGAGGGAAGAATTCTTTTACCCCCGACAGACAACCATGAGTTCGTTCCGCTGCCGGAGGATAAATCACGGGCCGCGGGTAATCCGCCGCCACAGGCGCTTTCATAGGAAATAGCGCGAGGAACGACCGTTAACAGTCTTTCCGTTTCCTTTGTTAAGGCCGGTTGACCATGACGACCGAAAGCCGGCTCAATCACTGCTTTACCTTCGCAGCATCCTGCATCGCTTTTTTAAAGTACCTGCCCTGGCGGGTAGGGGTGTAGTTCCAGTCCGAGAATAACATGGGCGACCATGCCGGATCGAAAACCCATACCACATAAGAGATTCCCTTTTCGCGCGTGTATTTTGTAATGGCATCGCCATAGGACTCATCACTGATCACGGGAATATGCGCGCCCCTGTCGTCAGCGCCGCAAAATCCGATCTCCGTGAGGATGAGCGGATATTTTTCCGCTACGAAGCCCCAGTCATCAGTCCATTGTTTCTCCCATGGCTTGGCACGCTTTTGAGGATAGGGATGACTGACATATCCGATACCCTGGGCGTTGATGGGATCGTTGGCCACATCTTTAAGGTCGTACGCCCAGTTAAAACCCGCAACCAATGGGACTGCCGTCGACCGCGTAGCCCGAATGATCAGAATGATCTCTTCCATGATCTTTTTCCATTCCTGCCAGCTGCAGCTGCCGAGTTCGCCGTTCATTACCGTAGGCTCGTTAAAAAGTTCAAAAAATGCTACCGTCGTGTTATCCTTGAAGTGCTTGCCCATCGTACGCCAGAACTCGTACGTCTCTTTTAACGTGGTCTCATACATAGGCGCCTGGTACATTTCGTTTTTGAGGTTGCCGATACTATGCCAGTCGATGATCACATACATACCCTGTTCTCCGGCAAGTGCCACACCTTTGTCAAGGAGCTTAAGATACTCCTCCTGGCCACGTCTTCTCCATGCGGCCGGATGAACCGGGAAACGCACCACGTTTGCACCCCAGCTTTTCATCTCCTCGAAATGTCTTTTATCCCAATGACCTTCACGCTCAAGTTTGTCGGGATCGCTGGTATTGAGACCGCGGAATACGACGGGATTTCCATCGGCAGTCACAAACTTGTTTCCCTGGACACTAATGCGGCTTAAGCTCGAACTCGGCTGTGCCGTGGATCGCGGCAGGATGGACATCATCAGCAGGACGAATAAGAGGGTCGAATAATTTTTCATAATGGCTTGTGGAAGCTTCAGCATGTTGTTGACCAGCCTCCGATACCAAATATAAATGTATTTGTCATATCAGGGCCCCGTAAGTGCTACCGCTTGTAAAGTTTTTCGGCATGGTTCGAGGCCATTGATTGCCATTAATCAACATGGTAATCGTAAACTCAATGTAAATCATTACCGTTAATCAAGAGGCTCATCGAAAACGCAATGCTCCATGATCAATTTTGAGACATTTGAATTGCGAATGACGGTCTCAACAATGGGTTTTTCGTGGACAGGAATGACGACGGCGCTGATATCTTGCTCCCGACTTTGCCGCCGTTCGAGCTGGACGATTAAAAATTCGAACTAGCCGAAATTGGTCATGATAACATTCCAGGCTGGAGGGCTTTAAAGCAATTAACCGTGCGCCATGAAAAACAATACCGTATTCCCATCCCTCATAGGGTTGAACCCGAAGAAGGGATTCGGTGCTTGGGCAGGTGGGGCCGAAGCGATATATTAATGAATGTCGTATCGTTAGTATGGTACTTTGATTTTCAGACCGGAGCAGCATGGCAGCGTCCGTAAAAAAACGAGGCTGCGGGAACAGCCTCGTCTGAAGTCAGTGCATTGCCGGTTTTTTTTTCTAATCGCCAAGGTCGCTTCCGCCGGCGTGTAGTGTTACAACGGACCGGGCGGGTAGCACGATCGTTCCACTACCCTGAACGGTGCCGGCAGATTCGCAGTTTTTCGTTGCCGAAGTCACGAACATCTCGTACTCCGCTTCCGGTGACCCACCCTGGACCGCCAGTTCGACACCTTTGGCTTCATTTGCCGTGTTGATCAGCACAAGCGTCTGTGTTCCGTTACCTTCATGGTCAAACGCGCTCACCGATACAGCTTCGTCGGATGCGACAGCACTTACGCGTACCGCTCCAGGCCGGATGAACCGGTAGAAGTTTTTGGAGGCATGGTATTTTTTTCCGACTGTAAGGTCGGACATCAGGTTGTACTCGTCGATTCCATCGAGTGAACTACCTTGCCAATACACCCAGGCGCTCACGTCGCCGTGAAGGAGGGCACTCTGAATATCGATGGCCAGGCCAAACGCACCAGGAGTCTCTCCATCACCCTGCCAGGCATCCACGTAGCCGGACGTTTCAGTCATCCATGCCTTTTTATCGAGTGGCTGAACGAACTCCGTCAGGTGTTTACTCCACATGGTTCCCAACTCCGAACCCGACGAGGGATTTACACCATCCTGGTATCCGTGCACCGCGAGGATATCCATCTGCTCCATGGCGTCCGGATTCTGCTTCAGCTTATTGTGATAAAACCATTGCCAGTTCTCTTCTTTTCCTTCCATCTCCAGCATGTTCTCGGAGCCATACACCTTTACTTCGGGATGGGCAGCTTTTATTGTCGGAACCACAGCAGCGATCATATCTGCATACCACTGCGTGGTATAAACACCGGAGTTGAATTCCTGCGGGAACAGCGGTTCGTTCTGCAGGCTTATTGCATAAACACCGACATCTATGTCCTTATACATCTGGATCACATCGATCCACCATTGCGCATACTGGTCATACTTATTCGGATTGAGCGTACCGCCATTTTTTTCTGACCAGTAGTCGCCTTCATCACTGGGGCCACGTTCTGCTGCGTCGTCGCCGGCCCACGCCATATTATAGATCTCCCATTTGAATTCACCTGGCGGGCTCCATGCGGTCAGGATCACCTTCAGATCCACCCCGTGTTCGTCCGCTTTTGCTTTAAGCGCCTGGATCATTGGTTTTTGCTTATCCCAATCTGCATCCTGATTTGACGTCGTATTTTCGTCAGGTGGATTATGTGGATAAGCTTCGTTACGCCAGATGGTGATTCCGAGATCGCCGATAATTCTTTCAAGCCAGGCATCGGAATAAAAACGGCTTGCGTCTGAACCGCTCCACCATACATCGCGGGCGCCAAAGAATCCGAATCCATCCATCGTCTGGTGGATATCAGACGAATTGATTGTTACCGTGGCAACTTCGCCGGTAAATGTCGGCTGATAGGTAGCATTAACCGTGATGTCTTCCGCCGGCATGGTCACGATCGTGGTAGCGGCATGAACATCCTGGACATCGTCAATATCGCCGGTCCATGCGGCAAAAGACTCACCCTCCGCTGCAGCTGCTGCTGCAATCGTCACCTGTTCTCCCGCAGGGTACAGGCCGCTTCCCGATCCGCCATTGACGGTCAGACGGAACGTTGCTTCATCTTCATCGTCCTTGCATGCTGAAAGAATCATGCATATTACGAACAGCCAAAAAGGAAAAGATCTAAAAGGATTCATCATAGTGAGTTTTTGATTTGGTCAAAAGAAACACCATTGATAGTAAGGCCTGTCCTGCACTGTCAGTTTGCAGCACTGTACAGTACAGGACAGATTGCTGGTCAGGCAGGAACGGTATGTGCGGTGCTGACGGGAGATATTCCGCAGCTGGATCCGACCTGGATCCGGTAGTTATACCGTTGCCGGGCGGAAATGTAGCATTGAGGTAATAGTATTTGGGCAACACGGGCCGATGACTTATAACGGCTGCTTCAGCGGTGCCAGCATTGTAATAACGCATTTCCATGTTTGGCCTTCCCAGAGAAAAACGCTGGTGGACTGCTCGTCAAAGCTGAATGCAGTGCCCTGGTAAAGTCCGGCGCTGGTACCTTTGGCGGTAATAATACCCGTGTCATTGTAAATTTTGCCCTCACATTCAGCCGTACTCATTTTGGTGTGGACGAGCCTTCCGGACCGGATAGATTCCAGGAACTGATGCCTCAGCGTAATGCCATCGCCTGACACGATCTGCCAGTCGTCATGCATATAGGTACCGATCTCGTCGGCATCATTGCGTTCGATGGCTGCGTCCCATCGGTGATGGAAGTCAATAAGCGTTTCTACTGTTTTCATTTTTATAAGAAGTTAATGATTACTACGAATCTAATATCAGCGGCTTTCTTGACACGGCGTCATTAAAACTGAATTTACAATAAGACGGAGACTAAACTTCATGCCATTGCAAGATTAACGTACGTTGTTTTTTTGAATTGTAACCGTCTTGCAATTGTACCCGATAATCGCGTATTTGCTTTACAAAATAGAAGTAAATGGCGAAGGAATTCTTAGGTGAATTTGAGGAACTGGTACTGACAATGGTCGCGGTCCTGCAGGAAGAAGCATATGGTGCTGCGATAACGGCCGAAATTGAGCACCGGCTCCGGCGCGAGGTTACCCTTAGCGCCGTCCATGTTACCCTGTACCGTCTTGAGGATAAGGGGTATATCAGGTCGAAGGTGGGCGGAGCAACAAAAGAAAGGGGAGGGAGAAGAAAGCGTATTTATACCGTTACAAGCGCCGGCCTGGCCATCCTGAAAGCCATGAAGGAAGCACGGATGGGTCTCTGGAAACTGGTTCCGCAGCTTAAGATATCATAGATGAAACAGCAGGAGTCATTGCCGAAGTGGGCCGGATACATTTTGAAGGCCATCTGCCCCGCCAGGCTACTGGAAGAAGTTGAAGGGGACCTGATCCAACGGTTCAACCGGCACTGTTTATCACACGGCATGTCACGCGCGAGGCGAAAGCTGCTCGTGGATATCATTAAATACCTTCGTCCGGGTATCTTTTTGCGGCACACCATTTCATTTAATGTTAACGGTTTTTCCATGCTCCGAAATTACATCCTGAGCAGTTATCGTCATGTGCTAAAATTTAAGCTGAATGCCGCTTTTAAACTGGTTGGACTTACCCTGGCCGTCTTCAGCTTATTGATTATCGCCATGTACGTCTCCTACCATCTCTCTTTCGACCGGTATCACCGGGATTATGAACGCATCTTCAGGGTGAATACGGAACGGACCGAAAATGGCATTCCGGAGCGCTATGGGATCGCGCCGCTGGCCTTCGGACAAATATTAAGTGATGGATTCCCTGAAATTGAATCTTATGCAAGGATAGCGGTGGCGAACAGGAGTGATTTGAAATTCAACGGCAAGGTGGTATGGGGCGGCGTTTTCCAGGCTGACAGTTCGTTGTTCGACGTTCTTACGTTTACCTTTATTGAAGGCGACAGGCGCGCTTTGCGCGAACCGGGCTCAATCGTCCTGACCCGGTCACTTGCCAAAAAAATATTCAACGAAACATCACCGCTTCACCAGGTACTGACGATCAACAATGGTGAACAGCTGTTTAAGGTTACCGCCATTATTGAAGACATGCCTGACAATGCTCATTTCCGGGTGGATGCCTTTACGCTGCTGGCAGCAGATGCGCCTTTTAATATCAACAACATTGTTTCACCTCCGGAGTTTGTGGATAATGCTTCCATGCTATATGTCAAGCTGCGCCCCCTGGCCACCAAAGCGTCGTTCCTCACGAGGTTGGAAAATACATTGGATAAATCTGTCAGCAAAAAAATCCGGAAAGAACTCGGTTTTAAGATCTACCTTCAACCGCTTGCCAATCTTTATCTTGATCCTCCGCTGAAGTATGAATTCACCAGAAAAGGCAGTACACTGTACCTTTATATTTTTTCATTATTGGGATTTTTCCTGCTCAGCATCGCGTGTATCAATTATACCAACCTTTCACTGGTTAATTTTCTTCACCGTGCAAGGGAAATGGGCGTGCGCAAGATCATGGGCGGAGGCCGTCGCGAGGTCGTGGTTCAGATCATCATTGAAACCCTGCTTTATTGTGTTACGTCACTTTTGCTGAGCGTTCTGCTTTTATACGCCGTGTTTCCCTCAATTAAGGAAGTTATTGATCCAGCCCTGACGTTGTCAATGTTGCTGAAACCGGGCCCGGTCCTGATTGGATCAGTGGCCCTGTTCGCATTGCTGACCGCGTCGGCTATACTGCCGGCATCCTGGTTTGTCAACAGCAACGTCATAGCCGACCTTAAAGGCGCATACGGTGCGGGGCGAAAGATAAAGGCAAATGTGGTATTGCTGTACGTGCAATTCGCGATTTCGGCGATCTGCATCAGCGCTACCTTGACGGTCGGCAAGCAGATGACCTTTATTCATCAGAAGGACCTGGGTCTTGACCGGCGAAACCTGCTGGTGCTTACAATGCCGGAAGACTTTACAAAGGGAAAAATGATCCAGCTTAAATCTGCACTGCGGGAAATCCCTGAGGTTGTCAACGCGTCCAACAGCTCATTCCGAATTACCGGCGGTTACTGGAAAGACTGGTATACGGTCGAGGTCGGTAACGAAATGCAGTCATTTGAGTTGTATGAGGTTTTTTCGGATGACGACCTGTTTGCAACGTTGGGCATGACCTTGAAAGCCGGAAGATTATTTAACGCGGACAACAGGGCGGATAGCGGAGCGGCTTTTGTGATCAACGAGACGGCTGTACGTGCATTGGGCCTGGAAGAGCCCGTTGGAAAAAGGATATTGACGCACCCGGAAGACAGTGGAAAATGGGAGGGGACGATCGTTGGTGTGGTCAATGATATACATATTAACACATTGCATCATAAAGTGCAGCCGCTGGTGATGCGTCTGCCCTGGCAAAACGAGTACCCGGAATATTTTGTATATGTGAGGGTCAGTGAGGCATCCGCCAATGCCCTCCACGCCATCAGAGCGACGTATCATGAAATTCAACCCGGGTATCCGCTTGAGCTCGAGTTCGTGGACGACTACTATAACGGCGCCTACGCGGCGGAACGAAAGGCATTCACCTCGCTGCAGTTCGCCACGCTGATCATTCTGGTGATCTCTTCCCTGGGAATCTTTTCACTATCAATGTATATGTCAGCCCGACGAATGAAGGAATTTGGTATTCGCAAAGTACTGGGCGCTACAATTCCGCAGATCGTATTCGTAAATGTCGGTCACTTTTTGAAAATCGCGATGGTTGCTTCGGCGATTGCGCTGCCGCTTTCATATCTCATGATGGAGGAATGGCTGGGTGGCTTTGCGTACCAAACAAATATCGGTATCGGCCTGTTTGTATGGGTTTTCATAATCGTTTTGGTCATGACCATTCTTTCGACCGGATTTGTCGCCGTCAGCGCGGCCAAGGTGAATCCTGTTGATGCGATCAGGAAGTTATAGGGATGTAAAAAGCCCGGACAAATTTGCCCGGACTTTCGTTCGCCTTTGTAAACCTTCCCGCTTATTGAAACAATATCTGCCGGAACTCACCTTCAACGGTATGGACATCCGGCGTTTTACACTGGTCGCCGTAGCCTTCCTTATCTTCATAAAGCGTCGCTGAGAAGTACCCGGTTACCTCAGAATTGCGCTCACCGGTATAATGCAGGAATGTAATGGTCGCGTCACTGCACAGGAACGTCGTCAGGCAATCGCCATCTTCTTCCAGCTCGCGTTTACTGTACGAAATGACCATGCTTTCGCCAGGTTCATGCCAGAATTCCATGTTGTCATGGCCGTCGTTGTGATAACAGGTGAAGGCGTGTGTTCCTTCCGTTGGATTTTCAAACGTCAGTCCGAAGACGTTTTTCACATCGGTGGAATTGATCGTTTGATAAGCCAGCATTTCCCACCGGTTATCGCTAAGACCATTGCCCACCAGCCAGAAATTGTTGATATCCGGCGGCGCTGCGTTGATGCCGTATTGGAAGTATTCATACGTTTCCCCGTCAATTTTTAACAGCAGGTAGAGATCGGTGTCAACCACGGTGATGCTGGCGGTGACCATAAAACCGAATTTGGCGCCTTCCTTATTATCGCCTTCCAGCGACACGGTGACAGCCACCGGATTTGCACTGGGCTTTACACCGGGAGCGGTATACGTCGTGCTGTTGCCGGACTGTGTCAGCGATCCGCTGCTGTTTGAAACCGGTGCGGCGACACCATTCAGAGTCCATTCTTTTATCCGGAACTTCATGAAACGGGAGGCTACGGGTGGGATAGGCGTAAGGGGCGTGAGCCCGTCTCCGTCACCGACAATCGGGATAAGCGGCACAAGTTCATCATCGTCCCGGATATTTTGATCGCGCAGAAACCCGGTCACATGCAGCGTAACGGATTGCCCGACCAACAATGTTTTCGCGGCTGGCGTGACGGTCAGATCAATAAATTTCCCCAGTGTCCAGTCACTGAAGTGCGTTGTCCGGATCGACACTGTTTTTGCATTGGTGTCGATATTGCTTTTGAGCATCGCATTCCAGCTGCCATCACTTGCCTGGGTTATGATCCATAAAAAATCTTCGGGAACGCCATTAAGCAGCTGATCATTGTAATGAAACGTGAGGTCTACCGGCTGGGAGAAATTTATTCCCTCCGGCGCAAGCCGGTACCCCAGACCGATTCCCTGTGGACCTTCATTCGTAATGGACTGGATGGATATGGTCGTGTTGGATGTCAACGCACCAGCAGGTATGGTTACCGTTAGTTTACCATCGCCTGATTGGATCGTTCCCCCGGAAGCACCGACCGAAGCGGTCACCGCCTCGCCGACGGCGGTACCTCTTTCGGTAATGATCGGATCGGTGTTTTGAGGCGTAGGGTCGTTTTCACTGTCGCTGCAGGAAAGAATGGTAACAAGCAGGAGCAGTAATGTCGCTGCAGAGGCATTTAGAGAGGATCTTTTCATGATGTTTGGCTTGATGGAGCAAATATCCGCTGAGCATGCATCACAAACCATCCTCTAAAAACAGGAGTTTTAAAGCGTGGATGAAAATCATGGAAAAAGGGGATTTCCTGGTGTGATGTATATTGATCAACGGCCAGCAAATTCGCGATAGGTGAAGTTTAGTACACACATCGGCGGCTGAAGTGAAAGGTTTGAGGGTGTTCCTTGTTTGTTGGTGAGCCATCGCATGGCTGGCGCTCAACACCAACAAAGGCAGAGGGTGGTGGAAGTGAAAGGTTTGCGTGTGTTCCTGGTTTGTTGGTGAGCCATCGCACGGCTGGCGCTCGACACCAACAAAGGCAGCGCTGGTTGAAAGGTCTGCGTGTGTTCCTGGTTTGTTGGTGAGCCATCGCATGGCTGGCGCTCAACACCAACAAAGGCCGAGATGGTTGAAAGGTTTGAGTGTGTCCTGGTTTGTTGGTGAGCCATTGCACGGCTGGCGCCCAACACCCACAAGGCAGAGGCGTCTATATAATATTCACGTCCAATGTGTACTAAATTCTCAAATACGCCAGCTTACCCTCTTTCTTCGTCAGTTCAAAAAACTTGTCAAGGTTCTGACCGATAGCCTCTTCGAAAGCAGCCTTCATATCCTCAGGCTGCGGGTGTTTGTGCTTCCACTTGTTGAAATAGTTTTTAACCGCAAGGTCGGTCTTTTCCCGGCCCACGCTCGACTCCAGGATGTACATCCATAAGGCGGTTTTGATATACGATATCAGGCCGTATTCGTTACTGTTGGGAAATTTGTCCGCCGGAATATCCATCGCCGATTGCATCGGAACGTTTTCATGGATCGCGTTGTAAATCACTGCGAGAAATTTGTCGGGCGGAAGTTTTTTGATTTCAGGGGGAATCGATTTTCCGAAAACACTGTTCGCCCGGTACTTTTCCGCTTCGTACCGGAACTGGAAATAAGTGTTCAATCCCTCGTCCATCCAGGTGTGCTCGCGCTCGTTGCTCCCGAGCATGCTCATAAACCAGTTGTGGCCTACCTCGTGCGTGATCACGGCGTCCAGCGTTTCCACCGTGGCATCCGGACTGGTGATCAGCGTGATCATGGGATACTCCATGCCGCCACTGGAATTGTTTTCGGGGCCTTCTACAACCTGTACTACGGGATAATCATATTCACCCACCCAGGCGTTGTATTTTTTAACCGCGTCCTTGATGTAGTCGATGCTGTTGTTCCAGACGGTCTTCTTTTTGTTGTGGTAGTATGAAAAGGCATCAACGGTGCGGTTATTAGCCAGCTGCACCGTATCATACTGGATGACAAAATCCTTATCGGCAAACCAGGCAAAGTCCGGCACCTGCCTGGCGTGGTAGGTCAGTGTCTTCTTTGCCGATGGAGAAGCCGCGACATACAGCGTGGGCTTCTTGTCGCGCGCGGCGGCATTCTTCGCACCGATACTTTTGTATAGTGAAAGTTCCTCCGGTGTGGTCAGGCTTCCGGTTGCACCAACAATATAGGATGCCGGAACGGTAAGGGTTACGGTGTAGTCTGCAAACTCGCTGTAAAATTCGCCCATATCGAGATAAGGAAACTCATGCCATCCCGACGGATCGAACACGGCCGGTTTAGGATACCATTGACAGGCCATAAATTCACTTCCCGCGTAGCCCGAGCGTGAGAAGTAGGGTGGAAGCAGCACTTTGAAAGGCGTACTGATGGTGACAGAATCGCCGGGAAGCAAGGGGTTGGGAAGCAGTATCTTGATAATATCGATGTATTGAGGGTTTGCATGCGGCTCGGTTTGCGCAGGCTGATCGTTTACCTTGAAGGCCAGGCCCTCAATGGATCCCGGCCCGATGGAAGGCTGTTTTTTAGCGCGTTCCGCATCGTTCCTGATCTGCAAGATGAGCGCTGTGGAATCATGCTTGTATGCATTTGGCCAGATGTGGAACCAGATAAAATCCAGCGTATGGGGAGAGTTGTTTTTGTAGCGGATGGTTTCAAATCCCGTGATCGATTTTTCGGCATCGTTAAGCTCGGCTTGTATGGTGAAGCGCAGGTCCTGTTGCCAGTAACTTGACTGGGCCGCTAAGCCACTGCTTACCAGGGTAAGCAGCAAAACTAAAATGTGGGGTTTCATAACTGGGTGTAATTTCTAAAGATACAAAAAAGATCAATCCGGGAACCGGCAGACACTTTTTGTATTGCCAGCAAAGCGGGAATTCATCCGCTGCATGGGTATTGCCGCAAATCGACAGAACGAACGACGTTTTTACAGGTATTTTTTTGCTTTCGTTTTATCTGGTGCTGGGATCGGAGGCAACAGGATCAAGTGACCCTGAAGCTCCGGTTCCAGCCAACTTAGCGCACAACATGATTATTAACCCAGCCCACATTCTTTGCATGAATCAGCTGCAAAGGTGGCGACCTGCCGCGGGATGGTCAATCCCGTAAAAACAGGAGATTAGGGAAGTATTCGTTATGGGAGATGGACGCCGTGAAAGGCAGTTCGAAATGCCTTGCTGCGGTGGCCTGCGATCTTCCAAACACAACACAACAGTCAAGGGTACCTGAAAAAATCATGTAAAAAGGGGAGAGCACATGAGAGGTGTTTATGGTTTATTTGTAATGCTAAGGATTAGAACTAAATTTATTCGTACCCAATCGCAAACCGACATCATGGCCAATACCTTTAAGGAATGTTCTTTCCGGCCCATGCATCGGCTATACATCTATAACACTTTTATCGTGTTGGTGCTATTGACCTTCCTGGCCGGACGTGCCACAGCACAAGATGCGTTAATCGATAGTCTGAAGCGTAGCGTCGCAAATGAGCGCAACGACACGCTCAGGGTAAGATTACATGTGCGCATAGGATTCCTTACCAGGTTTCGCGACACGACGGAAAGCTGGAATAACCAGCGAGAAATTGTCAGGATCGCGAAGGCAATGCAAAATGATTTTTTTCACGGACAGGCTTATTTCCTTGCCGCGACTATCCAAATGCACCAGCAGCCGCTGGAAAGCATTGGCAACTTCGAAAAGGCCATTAGAATATTTTCGGTTTATCCCAATAACCGCCTCGCCCAGCTGTCAATGGGAATGGTCTACGTGAACATGGGGTTGTTGCATAACGGTAATAACGACTATGAAGCAGCGATCGGATATTATTTGAAAGCAGAAGATATTTACCTGAAACATGATCCCCGGAGCAGTGACCTGACAACGCTGTGTACCAACCTTTCCATCACCTACGGCACCATCAACAAGTATGACGAAGGGCTGACCTTCAGCAGGAAGGCGCTCGACCAGGCAAGGAAAGGTAGTGACAAGGGAAATCTGATGCGCGCGCTGTACGCCTATGGCGGCAACCTGGTGAATGCAAAAAAGGGTGATGGCGGTCTTGCGTTGCTGGACTCTGCAAAGCTTCTGGCTACCGAACTGAACGATATCTACTACATCTATTCGAGTGATTTCATGAAGGCCATGTATTATTACAATACCCGGCAATACGCTGAAGCCATAAGGTACTACACCATCTGCCAGGATCTCGCGAGAAAATTAAATTCTCCCCCCGACATCGGAAACAATTTTTTGAATATTGCGGCCTGTGAAGCGGAAATGAAACAACCTTTGCTCGCCGCTGCACACCTCGATTCATCTGCCCGGTATCTGGATTACTCCGTGATCTCCGTATCAAAACAGATGTATTTCGAGAATTACGCCGAAGTGTATAAACAACTGGGATTGTATACAAAAGCGTTTGCGTTCAAGGATTCCGTTGGCGCAATTAAGGATTCGTTGTACCAGGCCGATAACATCAGGCAGATCGAGTTCCGGCAGGCAAGGTTTAACTATGAAAGAAGACAGCATGAGATTGCCGAGCTGGAGACCCATCATAAATTGCAGCAAGCCGTGATCGCCCGGAACAATACTATCACTGCTATTTTAATCGCCGGTGCATTGACTTTACTGGTCATTCTGGTCTTGTCTTACAGAAGCTATCGACAAAGCCGGAAGCTGCAGCAACAACGCATCAAGGAACTCGAAACGGAAAAGCAATTGACAGCCACCGAAGCTGTGTTGAAAGGCGAGGAACAGGAGCGTACCCGCCTGGCAAAGGACCTTCACGATGGACTGGGCGGAATGCTTTCCGGCATGAAATACTCTTTTAATATGATGAAAGGAAATCTGGTAATGACGCCTGAAAATCTACAGGCCTTTGAACGCAGCATGGATATGCTGGACAGTTCGATCATGGAGATGCGCAGGGTTGCCCATAATATGATGCCCGAGACCCTGGTCCGGTTCGGACTGGATACAGCGCTGAACGATTTTTGCAACGATATCAATCAGAGCGGCGCATTACAGGTTACGTATCAATCAATTGGCCTGGCCAATACAACGGTGGACCAGACAATAGCCATCACGATTTACCGCGTGGTGCAGGAACTGATCAGTAACACCATCAGGCACTCATCTTCCAAAACGGCGCTGGTGCAAGTGACAAAAACAGGGGATCAGCTGGCCGTAACAGTGGAAGACGAAGGCAAGGGTTTCGATCCTTCCATTCTCCGGCAATCCAAAGGTATCGGTTGGACGAACATTCAGCATCGTGTTGATTTCCTGAAAGGCAAAATGGATGTCAATACAGCGCCGGGCAAGGGAACTTCTGTTCACATTGAATTCAGAATCTGATGCCAGTTAAATTATTTATCGCAGATGATCATTACATGATCGTGGAGGGGATCCGGTCCCTTTTGCAAAATGAAAAAGGAATGGCGTGGATGGGACATGCCATGACGGCTGAGTCGTGCCTGGCCTTCTTGCAAGGCGAACAACCGGATGTGATCCTGATGGACATTAACCTCCCTGACAAAAGCGGAATTGATCTTTGTAAAGAGGTAAAAACAAAATATCCTGCGATCCGCATCATCGGGCTAAGTTCCTTTAACCAGCAGAGTTTTATTCAGAAAATGCTGGACAATGGCGCATCAGGTTATGTTCTGAAGAATGCCACGGCAGACGAACTCACGGAAGCGATCGAAGCGGTGATGGAGGGTCGTCGCTTTTTGAGCCTGGAAGCCGCTTCCACGATAAAGCGAAATGAGGATTCGAAAATTCCTGTGCTTACCCGCCGGGAAAAGGAAGTGCTTTTACGCATTGCAGAAGGTCTTACCAATCATGAAATTGCCGACAAGCTTTTCATCAGTACAACAACCGTTGATACCCATCGCAAAAATTTGCTCACAAAGTTCGATGCGAAAAACACCGCTACATTGATTCGCATGGCGGCGCAGTACCAGTTTATCTGACTGGTTTTCGCGCTACGTCCGGACAGGGTTATTATCTCTGAATATTCGCAAGTGTCGCGCACCAATACGTTATTTGTGGCAGGGGTTTTTAAGCAATTTTCCGGGATTTAAAACGAACATAATGCTTTTTACGGCATTCCAGAGCAGGAATTACAGGCTGTATTTTTTTGGCCAGTCTTTATCGCTCATCGGAACCTGGATGCAGCGCACCGCCGTCTACTGGCTGGTGTACGACCTTTCAGCGTCCGCATTCATTCTCGGCATAACAGTTTTCTGCGCGCAGTTTCCTTCCTTTCTCTTTTCCATGCTGGGCGGCGTGGTGTCTGACCGTTACAATCGCTTCCGGGTACTTCTGACAACGCAAATTGCATCGCTCGCACAGGCCCTGGTTCTCACGCTATTGGTGTTCATCGGAGATTATACGGTGTGGCAGATCCTATTTTTAAGTGCCGTGCTCGGAACGATCAATGCGTTCGATGTGCCTGCGCGGCAGGCGATGGTGTACGACATGGTTTACAGAAAAGAACATTTACCGAACGCGATTGCGCTGAATTCATCCATGGTGAACCTGGCCAGGCTTATCGGTCCGGCGGTGTCGGGCATTGTGCTGGAGAAATTCGGTGCCGCCGTATGTTTTCTTTCGAACGGTCTTAGCTTCGTCGCCGTCATTATTTCACTTTTGCTCATGCGGCTTCCACCTTTTGTCCCGCGGGAAAGAACCTCGACAGTAGCGGCTGATCTGAAGGATGGATTTCATTACCTGACCCGTACGCCGGAGATCAGCAAAATTATGCTGATGCTGGCCTGTATGAGTCTTATCGCGCTGCCCTACGTCACCGTATTGCCGGTCTATGCGAAAGATATTTTCGCCGGCAGCGCTTCTACGTTTGGACTGCTCAACAGTTTTGTCGGTCTCGGTGCCGTATCGGGGGCGTTGTTCCTGGCGGCTATGAAACCGGGTACCAACCTGAAGAAAGTATTGTTCCGCGCCACGCTGCTGTTCGGCGTTTCCTTGATAGCCTTTTCACATATTTTCTCGCTCCCGGTGGGCCTCATCTTCATTACCTTTTCAGGATTCGGAATGATGGCGCAGACGACGATCAGCAATACGATCATTCAGACAACGGTGGCGCCGGTCATGCGCGGAAGGGTGATCAGTTTTTATGCGATGGCTTTCTTTGGCATGCAGCCGATCGGCGGGCTTTTGATCGGTAGTATTGCGCATGCTATCGGCGCACCGCTCGCCGTTTTCATACAGGGCGTAGCGACTTTGGTAATTGCCATGATATTCTTTCCCTTCCTGCGAAAAGATATCCTGATGCGGAAACAACGCATGAAGCTTAAGCAGCTCGAAGAACAGGCTGTGGAGCATACGTGATCTTCGCCGTTACCGGTATCAATACCACTTAAAGGATTTCAATCCCGCGATGAACGTCACCAGGCCTGTCGATAGCAGGATGATGACCGGTTTAAGAACTTCGGCAAACCCGGCGGATTCAACAAAAACCGCGCGTATCGAATCGGCCAGTAGCGTAAGCGGTAGTACCTGGATGACCGGTACTGCCCAGTCGGGGAAATTGTGATAGTTGAAGAAAATGCCTGACAGGATCATCATCGGCAGCGTGATCAGGTTTACCAGTCCGTTCGCCACTTCCGTTTTCGCCGTACGCGACGCGATGAGTATGGCAATGCCTGCGAATGCAAAAATGCCGGCGAGAAACACGAGTATGAAAGCGCCTATACTACCGGTCACTTCGATACCGAAATACAGCCACGCGAAAAGCAGGAGCAACCCGATCTCAAAGCCGCCGAGTACAATCCGCGTGACGATAGCGGAACTGAGAAAGATGGATTTCTTCATCGGTGTGGCGACCATCCGTCGAAGGAGTTTCTTCATGCGCGTTTCTATGAGCGACCAGCCGATACCCCAGATGCAGGCGTTCATGATCCCGAGGGCGATTAAACCAGGAATAAGAAAATCGATATAACGTGTTCCGGTAGTCTTCAGCGGCCGAATGGTAGTATTGTTACTGCCGCTGGTTTTTTCTTGGAGACCGCTCTCCAGTATCAGGTGCGTTAGCTGCGCATCGGCGTTGGCAGGGTCGAAGTGATAGACCACGGAATCGGCGTCTGCTTCGATGTACATGGCAATGATACCGCGTTTGATGGCTTGAACAGCCTCCCGGGCCGAGGATGGCGTGAACCGGATGCGCGAAGGGTTCCCGGTTTGTTCGCCAAACACTTTTTCACCCTGCAGCGCGGGGGGAATTTGTTCACCAATCACATAGACTGTACGAACGGATTCTCCCTTTTCCGAGAAAGCAATGCCGAGCACCCACGCCATAATGATGGGAAAGAGAACGGCCCAGAAGAGTACAGCCGGTTCCCGGAAGAATGTTCGGAAGTTAAGCAATACAAGTTGATACAGGCTCTTCATGTGGTTAAAATGATCGTGAATTCTTGTGTGTCCTTTTAACGGGATGGTTATGCATCAATCAGATGCCGGCCGGTCATCGAGATGAACAGATCGTCGAG